>JBDNIM010000297.1:0-4178 GCA_041688295.1 Bacteroidia bacterium | reverse complement strand
TTATACAATTCAGAACGCAAAATAACTTTAACTGTAAACGCAGCCGAAGAAGCCGTTCTACATTCAAGACCACCATTTATAATGTTGTCGAAATGCACAACCCCCTTTTTGTACATTTTATTAGAAGCATAAATATCCGAATTTGGAATCCACAAATCCAGTATTACTTGATGGCATGAGGCTTTTGAAACAAGTGATGTCCATCTAAATGTGGACGATTGGTCGCCTATTTCATCGCTTTTGATAGGGCAGGTCATTTTCAAACTTCCTTTTACTACAACATCCCAACCTTTGCGAATGCTAAATGAAAAAGGTTCTGCAAATCCATTGCCTTCTGCTAATTTTCTCTAGGTCATCTAAAGTTGTAAGCGTCCAAACATAGCTTCTATCATTAAAAAAATGTTGATTAAGACTCGAATGGCTTTTTAAAAATTTTAAAAAGAAAAAGACCATTTTTTTAAAAAAAAACGGCCTTTTTCAACACAAAAAACAAAATACAATTACGATTACAATTATCTTTACACTACACTATGTTAGACACATTAAAAACACAAAAAGTTGCAATGCACCGTAAATATTTTTTATTTTCGTAACCAAACGAAGATTTTTTATTGAAAATGTCTGCAAATAAATGTCATTTAACACACAAGAATTCTTGTTTCAACGAGGGTTTTCGTCAAATATTGCCAAAATCTGTAATGTATCTGATAATTAAATTACAATAAATTAATAATCGCCATTTATATCCGTAAGTGCCACACAGCCTTCTTTTGTAATTAAAATTGTGTGTTCATATTGAGCAGATAATTTCCCATCTATGGTTTTTGCGGTCCAGCCATCTTTTCTATCCACTTTGCATTTTGGTTTGCCTGCATTAATCATAGGCTCTATTGTAAATGTCATGCCAGGTTTTAAAATAGGCCCAGAATTTCTTTTAGCTTTGTGATCCACTTGCGGGTCTTCATGAAACTTAATTCCTACACCGTGTCCGCAAAATTCATAAACAACCGAGTAGCCATTTTTTGTGGCGTGTTCGTTAATTTCATATCCTATGTTTCCTAAATAATTGCCTGGATAGCATTGTGCAATCCCCAATTTTAAACATTCATTGGTTACTTTCATCAGTTTTTTTGCGTAATCTGAAACATTTCCAACTTCATACATTCGGCAGGTGTCACCAAAATATCCATTCAAAATGGTTGTAACATCAACATTTACAATATCGCCATCTTTTAGTTCATATTCATTTGGCACACCATGACAAACCACATCATTGGGCGAAATGCAGGTAGCATGTTTGTAACCATTATAGTTTATTGTAGCAGGAATGGCGCCATGTTTTCTCACAAAAGCCTCAGCAAGTGCATCTATCTCAATGGTTTTAATGCCAGGTTTTATAAAAGTTTCAAGGTATTTGAGAGTGGCAGCAGCCAGTTCGCTACTTTTCTTTATTCCTTCAATTTGTTCTTCAGATTTTAGTATTATAGCCATGTAAAAACGAGGGCGCAAAGTTAAGATAAGTTTATCTTATTTTCAGATTAAATGAATTTGCAAAAAACAAAAGACTTTTATTTTTGTCATAAAAATTATATATTTGCATTCTAAATTAAACAACACATAACATTATGCCATTTACACTTCCAGAACTAAAATACCCTTACAACGCCCTCGAGCCTTTCATTGATGCTAAAACAATGGAAATCCACCACACCAAACACCACAACGCATATATTACAAACCTAAATACTGCCGCTGCGGGTACAGAAATGGAAAACATGAGCATTGAGAATATTTGCAAAAACATTAGCAAATATCCAGCCGTTGTTAGAAATAATGGTGGTGGACATTTTAACCATTCTCTGTTTTGGAACATTATGGGCAAACACGATGGTGCTGCGCCAACAGGTAAAATAGGCGAGGCTATCAATAACGATTTAGGCGGATTCGAGAAATTTAAAGAAGATTTTTCTAAAGCAGCAGCCACTAGATTTGGAAGCGGTTGGGCATGGCTTTGTGTAGAAGGTGGCAAACTAAAAATTTGTAGCACAGCAAATCAAGACAATCCTTTAATGGATATTGAAGGTGTGAGATGCGGTACGCCAATTTTAGGATTAGATGTATGGGAACACGCTTATTACCTAAACTACCAAAACAGAAGACCTGATTATATTTCTTCTTTTTTCAATATTATTAATTGGACGGCAGTAGAAAAACTGTATATAGCAGCTTTGTAAAAACAACAAAGTTTTTAACGAAAAAAGCCACTAAATAATATTAGTGGCTTTTTTTTATTTCAAAAATTTATGGGTTTAAATCTTTTTAAACTTAGCGCCTACCCAATTGTTTTTTGTTTTTTTGCTCAAAAAATCAAAGCCCTGCTGTTTTGCCTCTTCTTTTATCATTTCGAGGTCTTCTTTATAAAAACCACTTAACAATAATGTGCCACTTTTTACTAAACAATTGTTGTAATATTTTAAATCCGATAACAAGATATGACGATTTATATTAGCAATCATTAAATCAAAATAATTGGGATAATTTTTCAATAATCCAGCATCGCCAAGTTTCATTTCGAAATTTTTAATATGATTAACCTCAATATTTTCTTGCGCATTTTCGTAACACCAACTATCGTTGTCTATGCCAACAATGGAATCGCAACCAATCATGGAACACAAAATGCCTAAAATGCCGGTTCCGGTGCCCATATCCATAATTTTATATCCCCCTAATTTTGTTTCCAATAGATATTCGGCCATCATACTTGTTGTTTCATGGTGGCCAGTGCCAAAACTCATTTTTGGGTCAATAATAATTTCATATTTTGCCTTAATATCTGTTTTGTGGAAACTACTTTTTATCAAACACTGATTGCCTATTAAAATTGGTTGAAAATAGTTTTTTTCCCACTCTTCATTCCAGTTTTTTGGTTCAATGAGTGTTATTTCAAATTTATCATCAATATAACCTTGCTCAATCAATTCCTGAATAACTACTTTAATTTCCTCATCCGTTTTTTCCTTTTCTAAAATATAGGCTTTAATAAATTCGTCTTCGGCACTACCTTCAAATCCTTTTTGACCTAAAAGAGCGGCAACAATTTCAACATTAATGTCAAAGGGTTCTAGCGCTGTAAGTGATATTTCTTTGTATAATTCCATTCTTTTTTTAATAATTAAGCATTAATTGACCCAAACGATAAATGTCTTCGAATGAATTGTACATTGGCACAGGCGCCATGCGAATAACATTTGGATTTCGCCAATCGGCAATTACGCCATTTTTGGTTAAATAATCAAATAGATTTTTCCCATCATCATTGGTCATTAAACTCAGTTGGCATGATCTTTCTGGAAATGCAGGGGTTATAATTTCTAATTTAATTTTGGAGTTTTTCTCCATAGCTTTTTCTACCCAAAACTGTAAATAGGCATTTAATTCCAATCCTTTTTTATGGAGTGTTTCCATGTCCGTTTGATCAAAAATTTCGAGGGCAGCATTGTGCACGGCCATGCTTAAAACAGGCGCATTGCTCAGTTGCCAGCCAGCTGCTCCTTTTTCTGGAACAAAGCCTTTCAACATTTTAAACCTTTCTGCTTCATTATGGCCCCACCAACCAGCCAATCTAAAAAGTTCGGGATTATTACCATGTTTTTCATGAATAAATACGCCCGCCACACCACCTGGTCCAGAATTTAGGTATTTATAAGTACACCAAGCAGCAAAATCAACCGCCCAATCGTGCAAATGCAACACCAAATTACCAGCAGCATGCGCCAAATCAAAACCAGCAATAGCGCCACAAGCGTGTGCCTTTTCCGTAATGTCTTTAATATCAAAAACTTGGCCCGTGTAGTATTGCACACCGCTAAAAAATACCAAAGCCAGACTATCTTTGTTATTTTCAATAGCAGAAATAATATCTTCGTGTCTTATTGAATATTCGCCATTTCTTGGTTTTACCTCAATAATAGTATCTTCAGGATTGAAACCATGCAATTTTACTTGTGATTCTACCAAATACATATCACTAGGGAAAGCACCAACTTCCATTATTATTTTATTTCGAGTTTTACTTGGGCGTTAGAAACTCATAAATTGAAAATGTAAATTTGAAGTTAATTGATTCCTTATGACAACTTCATCTTCTTTTGCGCCTACAATTTTTGCTGCTTTTT
>JBDNIM010000296.1:0-6055 GCA_041688295.1 Bacteroidia bacterium | reverse complement strand
CTCTGAGCTCTTTAATAATACCTATTTTCTCATACTTTTTTTTGTATTTTCTCAAAGCTTTTTCTAATGTGTCGCTTTCTTTTACATTAATATAAATCATTTGTTCTTTTTTTAATAAGGACTGCAAATGTAATGCTTGTTTTTTAATATTTCAAATTATTTTGAATTTTTATTCACTTTTTTTTAAATAATTAATATTTCGGGCTGAAATTCACAGTTAATTGAGAATTGTTAATTATGAATGATGAATTGTGAATTGTGAATTATAAATGGATTAGCACTTGATCGCTGTTTTTATAAAATACTTAGAAAGAAATTTTGTCTTTAATCTATCATTAACAAACAAATTGGATTTATTCTTTTAGGAGGCTGCCTCTCAAAATAAAATTGTTTTGCTCGATTAAAATATAGTACAACCCCGTTTTTAGGCTTTCTATTTGGATAGAGTTTTCAAAATTGCCACTTTGTTGTAATTGCCCTATTGAGTTATCAATTTTATATGGCCCCTTTTCAATTCCTTTGACTTGAATGCTATCTGAGGCTCGATTAGGGAAAATTTTGACGATTTTAATTTTTATATCATCAATAGAAATTGAATTTCCTATGGTATCAATAAGTTTGATTATAGTTTTTTCATTACAATCAAATTGAATACCCCAATTACTGAATATCTGATTTTCTGAAAACACTGGATTATTCTTATTTTTACACACTGATATCAATTCTTGATATGTAAGTGGAATAGATTTCAATAAAAAACTTTTAAAAGGTATTAAACCTAAGTTTGAACCCAATCCTTTAGCAAAAAAAAGATAGTTATCATGGTAAAATGCTTTTCTAGAGATACCATCTAAATAAGTAATGTTTACAATACTATCTATTTTGTATTTGTAATTGATTCCACTTAAGGCATCAATTATTTTTAAGGTATCGCCAACCCCAAGTGCAAAATCATAGATTAATAGATTGTCGATTTCAAAAGAATCTGAACTAAAATTAAACAATTTACCTGTAAAATATACTTTATCATTTTTTACTCTTAAATGAAAATTTGTAGAATCTGTTTCATTTAATATTGATGAAAATTTTTTTGCAGTATATGTAATTGTGTAAAACTCTCCATTTGTGTTACTAGAATCAAAATTCACAATTTCTTTAGTATACCGATAAAAACTTCCATGAACCTCTCCCTAAAAGTTATAATAGACGCTGCTATCAATAAAAGTTTGATATTGAAGGTTTGTGGCAAATGCCAAAAAACTAATGCTGAATAATAATTTTATGTGTTTAATGATGATAAATGTTTGTGTTTGATATTTTGATTAGATAAGGGCAATTAGTCCAAAAACATAAAATATTTTTTCACCTTTTGTTTTTAAAAATAAAATGCTTTTATTTTAATAAAACAAATTTATTTTAAATTTTTTGAGAGAGATGAAAACCTTTTAAGAATTAGCCGCCTGTATTGCCAAATAAGCTAAAAGACCTGCCCCATTTTCGATGGCATCTTCGTCAATATCGAAAGAATTTGTATGTACTGAATTAACAATTCCTTTGCTTTCGTTCCTTGTGCCAAGCCTGTAAAAACAAGCGGGCACCAACTGACTGTAATAAGAAAAATCTTCGGCCGCCATCCATGTGTCAAGTTCTTCTACATGATTGTCTCCTAAATATTCTTTTGCATTGTCTTCCAAAGAACTAGTAAAAGGCACATCATTTTTCAAGAAAGGATATCCGTTCATAATATTTACTTCCACTTTAGCACCATAAGATTCGGCCGTGTTAAAGGCTATTTTCTCCATCCAAACTTTTGCTTCGGCTCGCCATTTTTCATCCAAAGTTCTAAATGTTCCCTCAATTTGAACTTTATTGGGGATAATATTGGTGGCCCCGCCCACCGAATTTATTTTTCCAAAAGACAAAACACTTGGAATGATTGGTGGCGCTTTTCGGCTAACAATTTGTTGCATCGCAATGATAATATTAGCGGCAACAACAACTGGATCAACGCATAGATGGGGCATTGCACCATGACCTCCTTTACCAGTAACGGTGATATAAATTTCATCTGTGCTTGCCATATAAAGCCCTTTTTTGAAACCAACATTTCCAGTATTAATTAAAGGCATCACATGCTGCCCGATTATAACATCTACCTTTGGGTCGGTTAAAATCCCTTCTTTAATTAAAAGACTTGCACCGCCAGGCAATTTCTCCTCCCCAGGCTGAAATATCAGTTTGATATTTCCTTTCAAATGCGCTTTGTTTTTTACTAAAATTTTAGCCGCCCCAAGCAAAGAAGTCGTGTGAACATCGTGCCCGCATGCGTGCATGACACCATTGTTTTTGGAAATATATGGCTTGTTGCTCACTTCATTGATTGGCAAAGCGTCTAAATCTGCTCTTAATCCAACGGTCTTCCCTCCTTCTGAACCATTTATCATAGCCCAAACGCCTGTTGTGGAAATACGATTTGGCTTTAAACCCAAGGCTAATAGTTGATTTTCTACAAATTTTGCCGTTTCAAATTCTTGAAAAGACAATTCTGGATGGCTGTGAATATGATGCCTAATTTCAATCAGTTCATTTTTAAATGCTTTCGCATCGTTTTTTATGGTTTCTATTAATGATGTTGGCATCTAATTAAATTATATTGTTTAAGTCGTTAAAATTGTTCAAATTTGCACTTTATTATGAAATATATCAAATATTTTATTTGCTTTATCCTAATTACCTGTTTTTTAGCATCTTGCAGCGAAAACAATGTTGATTCTGTGCCACTAAATCAAAGCACAAAAGATTTTTTCAATATTAAAAATGGCTCTAAATATCAATTTGTTTCAATGCTTGACACAAATACAGTTAGCGCATATACGGTAGAAAACTACAACAATCTATTTTCTAATCCGGATATTTCCAACAACGAAATCATATTTTATGATATGAAATCATTGAATAATCCAACTTTTACTATTCGTGCAGAAGCAGGAAACACAAAATTTAACGATAGAATAACTTTACTTACCCGCAAAAATGACAGTATTTTTGTTGGGCCAATTTGTTTCAATACATCAGGGACTTTCTCGGCAGTGGTAGATTCGAAAGATACTTTAACAAATATTGCATCAATCATTTTTGGTAATACTAGCTACACAGATGTTATAAAAATTGCGCCTTTTAATCACCCTCTTTATAAAGAAATTTATTACGCAAAAGGATTTGGATTAATTGCTCGCAAGGAGCGAAACGATGCTTTTTATTACTCAAAAAACAACCAAATTATAAATTAAACCATCAACTGGTTTTAATGCGTGTCTTTATATTTTTTCAAAGCTTGAAAAATAGATTTTGCAATAATCGCTTGTCCACTATCTTTTGCAAGTGTTTTTCTATCCATTTCGTTAGTCAAAAAACCAGTTTCAACCAAAACACCTGGCATTGAGGTTTTCCATAAAACTAAAAAACCCGCTTGTTTAACGCCCCTACTTTTTAAAGGCGTATTCTTTTTAAATTCTCCTTCTACAAAAGATGCAAATTTAGCACTTTGAGAAATATAGGCATTTTGCAATAAATTAAAAATAATATGCCCAACGGGAGAATTAGGATCAAAACCTTCGTAAGCTTGATTTGACTGATAGTCTTTCTCTAATGTAATTACACTATTCTCTCTTTTTGAAACTTGCAAATTACTTTCAGATTTGTGCAATCCCATTAAAAATGTTTCAGTTCCGTTGGCTTCTTTATTATCATTTGCGTTGCAATGTATGCTAATGAAAAGGTCGGCACTATTTTTGTTAGCTATATTACTGCGTTCGCTTAATTCTATGAATTTATCTGTTTTACGAGTATATATGACCTTAACATCTTTTAAGCTGTCTTCAATGAACTTGCCCAATTTTAGGGCTATTGCCAAAGTTACTTCCTTCTCTCGGCTGTTGCCACCATGGCATCCGGGGTCGTGTCCACCGTGTCCGGCATCTATCACTACGATGTCGAAATCCGAGTTGTCTTTTACCAATGAAGAGCTCATTAGAAAGACAAAAATTGCAATTGTTAATATTTTTATTCTCATTTTAAACACAGTTAGTTATTTTAGATTATTTTTGTGCAAAATTCGACTATCCCTTTTGTTAAAACCAATTTTTGCAGTTAAATCTCTCCCTAACCTATTGTGGATAATACAATTATCGTGCTACTTTTTATACAGTGGAACAATAAATGCGCAAGTTTTGCCGCAAAAGGACAGCACTGTTGTCGTTTTAAAAGCAGATTCAATCAAAATAATACGCACAGATTCGTTTAGAATATCAAAAGATGCCATAGAGGAAACCATAGAATATGCAGCAGAAGACTCTTGTATCTTTAATTTAAAAGAAAAAAAAGCCTATCTTTATGGAAATGCATCCGTAAAATTTGAAGGTATGGATTTAAAAGCCGCTTTAATTGTTGTAGATTTCAATAAAAAAGAGATTTATGCCAAAGGAAGATACGATAGTTTGGGC
Organism: Bacteroidia bacterium; assembly: GCA_041688295.1. Classification (GTDB taxonomy): domain Bacteria; phylum Bacteroidota; class Bacteroidia; order NS11-12g; family UBA955; genus JABMMZ01. Next base: position 1,553 of record JBDNIM010000296.1, on the reverse strand, counting down.
AAATATGTTGATAAACCGATTTTTAACGATGGCGAGAGAGAAACCCTTGCCGACACAATGCTTTATAATTTTAACACTAAAAAAGGGCGAACCTATGGCATTACATTAAAGGAAGATGACGGTTATATTATTTGCAATAAAGTTTTCAGAGACGCAGACAACAGCATTTATAGCGATGAAGGAAAATACACAACATGCAACAGAACCGACCATCCACATTTTTACTTGAAAGCAAAAAACTTGAAAATTATACCTGGAAACAAAATAATTTTTGGGCCATCCAATCTTGTTATCGAAGGCATCCCGACACCTTTGGTTCTTCCTTTTGGATTATTCCCAACTAAAAAAGGCAAACGCTCAGGACTTATTCCATTTGAATACGGTTTGTCTCCCAATTTTGGTCCTAGTATAAAAGGAATTGGTTATCATTTTGCTATTAGCGAACAATTTGACCAAAGCATTACAGGCGATATTTATTTTAGAGGAGGTTGGCGAGTTGCCGCTAATAGCAGATACACCCAAATTTATAAACGAAATGGTAATTTTAGAATAGAATTTGGCAAATATATTCGTTCTGAAAGAGAAGACCCTTTATTCAAACAAAAGATTGATCGCACAATGGCAATAGTATGGAATCATAATCAGGATGCGAAAGCAAAACCGGGTTCCACATTTATTGCCAAGGTGGATGTTCAAAAAGAAAATGCTGCCCAATTTGGAGCAAATAATGCCGCTGCTATTGTAAGGAATGAGTTTGGTTCATCTATTGCTTATTCAAAATCATTATTTAAGAACAAAGCCAACCTAACCCTTGGTTTTTTGCATAGACAAAACACCCAAAGCAGAGATTTTTCTGTTAGTTTGCCCAATTTAAACTTTAGTGTTCAAAGGATAACGCCTTTTGCAAAACCAAATAAAATTGGCAAATACAAATGGTATAAAGATTTTGGGATTAGCTATCAATTGGATTTTGAAAACAGAATAGATACTAAAGACAGTATCTTTTTTTCGGGCAAACACATACAGGAACTCTTTCCATCGATTAATATAAATACGCCAGTGGTTCTCTCTCAACTCGATAAATTTAAAACAGGTATTGTACATAATATCCCAATTACGCTGGGTTCGTATAAATTTTTAAAAAGTAAATTTTCTTTCACACCCACTGTTTCATATAAAGAATATTGGTATTTTAAAACCATAGACAAATCATGGAATGCGGCAAAATTTAAAATGGATACAAGTTATAATTATGGATTCAGCCGCTCGAACGAGTATAGCGCCAGTGGGAATATTGGGACACAAATTTTTGGTACTTATCAAATGTCGGGCAAAAAAGTATCGGCAATTCGACACACCATTCAGCCCAATGTTTCAATTAGTTACAGACCCGATTTTGGAAAACCGCAGTATGGAATATACAAAACCATTCAATCGGACACTAGTAAAGATAGATTTGGTAATTTTAGAACGCAAACCTTTTCTAAATATGAAGGTGGACTGAAAGGCGGACCAGGCAGAAGCGCCAATGGAATCATTGCATTTAACATGGG
>JBDNIM010000295.1:0-4015 GCA_041688295.1 Bacteroidia bacterium | reverse complement strand
TTTTTAAGGCTTTAAATATTTTTTCCCAATTCAAAAATTCTTCCATATCCTCAGGCGTCCCCCATTGACAAAAATGCGGAACTTTATCATAAACACTTACGGTCAATCCATCTCTAACCATAAAATTATAAGGCAAACTGATAAAAAATTCATCAAATGTTGTGACTTTTTTATCCATTAATTCCTCGAAATACTTTTTAATATATGCACCTTTTTTGAAATAATAAGTCCCACCAGAGTAATACCCTTTTTCTCTATCTATTTCAAAATCATACTTTTCTTTAATTTCTATTAAATGTTTAAATTCATCCACTCTACAAGTTGCGTATAAATTATTAGGGTGCATCAAATGAGGGTGAAAACCCGTGTAACAGACGATTGATCCATCAACTTTAGATTGCGCCATTTCTTTTTTGAAATTGTTATAATCCCAAATCATACTAAAATCACAATAATTGCAGATAATTGGCTCATCATCATCAATTAAATGGTATATTTGAGAAACAGTAAACACTGGACCCAACTTATGTGAATCTATACCCACAATATTTGCGGACGGCTTAATATTTAACAACAATTCTCTTAAATTAGTTTCTTGCAACATATCATTTCTACAAATAAAAATAAAATCTGATTCATTTGGAAACAACTCTACAACATGCTGAATAACAGGCTTGTTGTGAATTTCGATAAGTGCTTTATAGGTATCGTAGCCCGCTTTTTTAAAACGGCTGCCTTGACCTGTCATTGCAATAATTATTTTCATATATTTTCTAAAAATTCTTTGGGATAATCCGTATAAAAATGAGTAGCACCGGCATTCCTATATTCTTTAAAGTGAATTAAATCATTTACCACACAAACCCCAACATTTATACCTTCGTACTTCACTGCTACTATCTTCTCTCTTGTAATGGCCTCATTCAAATACATTAAGGTGTCAAATTTATATTGTTTGGCTATAGCAATATCTGTATTCAAATTAGAATTTTTTAATCTATCCCAACAAACGGGAATTTTAATGTCCTCTAATTTAGCTTCTATCAAATATTCACAATTAATATCATTAAATCCTATTTGCTCGTATACACCACATTTTTTTGCCAAATTAATTACATCATGTATTAAACCATTTTCTTTTGGCTGTATTGAAACTTTTGTGGTTTTATTTTTAATTAAATAAAACACTTGCTCTAAAGTAGGCAGTAAATAAAGTTGATTGTTGTTGTGATAATCGCCAAAATTCAGCTCCAATAATTCCGAATAGTTGGTTTCTGCAACAAATATGTTTTTATTAGTTACTCTTAGTGTGTTTTCGTCATGTGTTACGACTAAAACACCATCTTTTGACCTTCTAATATCCAATTCTAACCAAGGGCACCCTATTTTAACTGCATCTTCAAAAGATTCCATTGTGTTTTCTGGAAACTGCGACATATTGCCTCTGTGGGCATAAATAGTTATCATAAATTATTAACTACCATTTTTCTAAAAACTAAATAAACTACAAACAATTGCAAAATACCATCAAAGTCTTTTTGCCATTCTGCATTATAAACACCTATCTCTTCTAATTGTGGCAAAAGCCTATAGGCTAAATTATCAATTTCAAGCTTCGAGACATTACCAAAAAATGTTATATTTTGATTATTGTCTTCATATTCATGACTTATTTTCAAAGTTTCTATTTTTTTCAACCTTTCTAAAACTTCATCAATGTTCATCGAATTGGAAATTGAAATTTTTAGACCCAATTCAGGTTTATTGTCTAAATCAAGTGGATTTAACTCCTTTTTTGAAAAGAAATGTGCCTTTAAATCTGCTTGATTGGCTTGTGATCTGATATATTTTATTGAATCTTCTTGTCTTTTTTTAATTTGTTCTAAAACTTGGCTTGGTGCATACCCTCTTTTATCAACATCTCTTTTTACCTTCCACCATGTTCTTAGTTCCTCAGATGGCTCCATGAAAATTTTAAAATCATAAATATCTGATTGATTTTTTAAATAAAAAGAGTGTAAGCCTTCAAATAATATAAGTTTATTCGGGTTAATAAATTTAGGAAGTGCAAATTTCCCTGTATCATGGTCATAAAAACTACGCTTTACTTTATTACCAGTTTTTAAACTCAATGCATGTAAATAGTCCTCATGCAGTTTATTTGCCTTTGGGTCTAAATGGGTAAAACTGTTCCAATTTTCATTGCCTCTTTCCCATTTATGCATATCATCGCCCCTAATAACTTCCGTATTGTGTGATTCAAAAATGGACACAAGTGCTGATGTTAAAGTTGATTTTCCTGAAGCAGAATCCCCCCCAATTCCGATCATATAGGGTTGTGAAAGGAATTTTGCTTGCATATTGGTTGAAATCCCTTTTCTGAAAATCAAAACCCTGTTAAAATCAATGTCGTTTGAAACAAAGAGAAAGCAACATTTAAAATAAGTGGATTGTCATTAATTATATAATCGCTGTTACTAAAATTAAAGGATGATAAAAAATCTGAATGAGGGATTAATGCAAAATACAAGAAATATAAAACGGTTAACATTACAAAAACCATTTTCACTTTTGGCCCTTGTTTAATTATAAAAAACACCAAAAAAGGAACCACCCAATAATACCAGCCTTGCATTGGCGCTATCATTAATGTTAATATTAAAAATGTAAAGGCAAGAAATAGTATAAACTGATCTCTGTTTACAAACTTAAAACTGGCATAATAGAGCACTAAAACAAAATAAACGGATGGAATGAAAAAAAACTTTAAATGTTCATCAAATTGATAATACAAATTAAACACTTGTTGTTGAACTGGATTATTATACACCATATTAATAAACCCATCTGACCCAATATAAGGCAAATTAACTAGGAATATTACAGAACATAAAACGAAAATTGCACCCAAAGCACTTTTCAATGTAAAGTTTGGGATTTTAAACAGATAAATGGCAAAGAAAGGAAGAACAAGCAACATGTTGGTTTTGCATCCAATAGCAAAAGCCAAAAAAACAACAGAAGAAAGCCACTTATTTTTAAACAAAAAATACATGGAGCCGAACAAAAAAGCCATTGGAATGACATCCAATTGTCCATGAAAATAGTTGATATAAATTAGGATTGGCGACAACCAATACCAAACTAACACCTCACGGGTATGTGTTTTCAGCCATCTTAATAAAACAAACAAAATGGCTAAATCTGCAAAAAACAGCGGCAGTCTATAAAGCAAGGAGTCCACAGCGCTAAAACCAGATAAATGACCAAAGAATGGATAAAGCAGTATGCTAAAACTACTAAAAACCCACAACATGAGTGGAGGGTAAGGAAATTCTGTACTAGTTCCATTGCTATAAAAATGGGCGTAAGGATTTTCAAAGCCAGAGGAGATGAAATAATTGGCAAAAGGAGCAAACAAATCCCTTAGATAGTTGGACGCAAAGCATATTGCTAATAACAATTTTATAGCAACGCCAGCCCAAAATAGCTTTGATCTAAGAATTGGCAATTTACTATTACCCTGTTTATCTATTAGAAAAAACTTCATTTATTTTTTATTATTGTGAAATATGAAAAGCTTTTATCCCTAACTTTTCTGCACCTTTAATATCTTTTTCAAGATTGTCTCCAATCATTGCTACCTCTGAAACATCCAAATTTAATTTCATAAGTGCCACCTCAAACATTTTACTATTTGGCTTTTCTACTCCTACTTCTTCGGAGGTAATTAAAAAATCCATAAACCTTCCTAAATCAAGTTTTATCCATTTTTGCATTTGAATTTGTGTTGTCAGGTCTGTTAAAATACACATCTTAATTCCCAATTCTTTTGCTTCGTGCAAAAAATCTTCTACACCTGGATTAAATTCCATACTCTCTATAAAAATACTCCAATAAGTTTTTTCCATTTCTAAAGAAAATAAAGGGTTGGTTTTATTAAAGAGTGTTTCATACAGTTTTTGAGCATACAATAGTCTTGAATGCGAAGCACCTTGACCATGTAATTCTTTGT
>JBDNIM010000038.1:0-6075 GCA_041688295.1 Bacteroidia bacterium | reverse complement strand
GCCAAGCGGGCAAAACCTATAACCGTACCAATGTTTTTGCGCCAGAAAGCGGTATTATTACAGGCTTGGTTAGCAAAAAAGGCGAAAGAGTGGTGGGCACAGCCCAAATGGCCGGTACAGAAATGATGCGTATTTCAAAACTCAGCCGCATGGAGGTAAGAGTGGAGGTAAACGAAAACGATGTTGTTAGAATAGAAGTTGGCGACACAGCAGGCATTGAGGTAAATGCTTTTCCTGCCAAAATATTTAAAGGCATTGTTACGCAGGTTGCCAATAGCGCAAAAAATAGTTTGGTAGCAAGTGCCACAGACCAAGTGAGCAAATTTGAGGTGAAGGTGCTTATGTTGGAATCCTCTTATAGAAGTTTGGTAACAGAATATAAAGGTAAAATGCCTTTTAGGCCAGGCATGAGTGCAACTGTGCATATTTATACCAATTATCAAAACAAGATTATTGGGGTTGATGTGAGTGCGATTACTTTAAAAGAGAAAAAAGACAATGCAACAGAGAAAGAAGAAGTGGTTTTCTTATTCTCTAACGGCACAGTGGTTAAAAAAGTGGTAAAAACTGGTATTCAAGACACAAAATACATTCACATAAAAGAAGGTTTGAAAGTGGGCGATGAGGTAATTGTTGCACCTTATGAAGCTATCAATTTTAAACTTGAGGATGGCACCAAGGTGCAAAAGGTAGAAAAAGCAAGTCTTTATTTGATAGAAAAATAAAAAATAAATCTTTTATGAAGGAAACCATGTTTGCAAAAGTTTTGTGGATTCTAAATGTGTGAAAACAATCAAAAAGTTGATTACTTTTGTGGCATGAATTTAAAAAATATTTTAGCAAGCATTTTTGTAATGGCAGCCATTAGCGCTTGCAATAATGCACAAAAAAACGACAAATCCATAACAGAGGAATCTGATGAATGTTAGCAAGAAGACAAGCTGACAGCAACTTTGGTTGACGGTTATTATGGCTCTGCCTTTAAAGAAGAAAACACTTTAACATTAGAAAATGCACTAAAAAATTACAACGAAAAAGGGGAAGCCGATGCGCAAATTAATGGAGAAATAGAATGCGTTTGTCAAAGTAAAGGCTGTTGGTTCGATTTGAAGGGTGCAAATGGTACTCAAACCATTGATTTTGGGCATAAATTTTTGATGCACAAAGATTTGGCTGGCAAAAAAGTAATTGCCAATGGCAGTTTTTATAGTGATACAACAAGCATAAAGCAGCAAATTCACGAAGCTGTGGACGATGCCAAAAGCATGACTTTAGAAGAGGCAAAGAAAAAATTTGTTTCTCCAGCAATAACTATAGGATTTGAAGCAACAGGCATCAAAATCTTGAATTAAGTTTTAGGCAAAAATTATTGTAATTTTTAATTTTTTAAAGCAAAAATTAAGATTTACTTTTGCACAAAAATTTTAAAATAATTAAATAATAATATCATGATTATCGGAGTTCCAAAAGAGATTAAAAACAATGAGAACAGAGTTGCAGTAACCCCAGCAGGCGTTAGCGAATTTGTTAGACACGGACACACTGTTTATGTTCAACACACAGCCGGAAACGGAAGTGGATTTAGTGATGAAGCATATTCTGAAGCTGGTGCGAAAATTTTACCAACTATTGAAGCAGTTTATGAAATTGCAGAGATGATTGTAAAAGTTAAAGAACCAATAGAGAGCGAATATAAATTGATTAAAAAGGGTCAATTATTATTCACTTATTTCCACTTTGCAAGTTATGAGCCATTAACGCACGCTATGATTGCAAATGGATCTATTTGTTTGGCTTACGAAACTGTTGAAAAAGCAGACCGTTCGCTGCCATTATTGGTCCCAATGAGCGAGGTTGCAGGCAGAATGAGCATTCAGCAAGGGGCTAAATTTCTAGAAAAACCAATGGGAGGATTAGGCGTTTTGCTTGGCGGTGTTCCTGGTGTCAAGCCAGCTGAAGTTTTGGTTTTAGGCGGTGGCATTGTGGGCACTCAAGCGGCAAAAATGGCCGCTGGATTGGGTGCACAAGTAACTATTATGGATATTTCTATTCCTAGACTAAGACAATTGGATGACATTATGCCAGCCAATGTTACAACAATGTTTAGCAACTCATACAACATAAAAGCAGCAATCAAAACCGCTGATTTGGTAATTGGTGGCGTATTAATTCCTGGAGCAAAAGCACCACATTTAATAACCAAAGATATGTTGCACACAATGAAAAAAGGCTCTGTTATTGTTGATGTAGCTGTTGACCAAGGTGGATGTTTTGAAACTACCAAACCAACGACCCACGCTGAACCAACTTATGTTGTTGACGATGTAATACATTATTGCGTGGCAAACATGCCAGGTGCTGTGCCTTATACTTCAACACTTGCGCTCACAAATGCCACTTTGCCGTATGCTGTTCAGTTGGCAAACCAAGGATGGAAAGAGGCTTGCAAGTCTAACAACGAAATGAAATTAGGATTAAACATTGTTGAAGGTAAAGTTGTTTACAAAGGTGTTTCAGATGCCTTTAATTTAACATATACTCCCGTTGATCAAGTGTTATAATCAAAAAGATAAAGCTTATTAAAAAAGGAGTGATTGTATAGCAATCACTCCTTTTTTGTTTAGAAAATATTGTTAGGAATTTGATTTAAGTTAGAGGCAATAAGGCGCAAATTTCATTTTGAATAGAAACACCATTGTCATGGTTATACCAGTTTTGCAATTGTATTTTCTGTTCGTTTAGTTCAATATTATCTTTTTTCATCTCCAAATACAAAAATTGACACTCTTTTGGCCTAGGACCCCAAACTACAATGTCTTTTTTGTTTTCATCCCTTATAATTAAAATAGGAATAGATTTTCCACCATTTGTTAAGTAATTTTCAATTTCTGAATTGCTGTCTCTCAATTGAATTTCTAAATTAATTAGTGGATTGATGGCTGCTAATTTTATAATAAATGGGACAATATGCGCAGCATCGCCACACCAATGTTCAGTTATTAACACCCAATTTTGCTGTTTATTTATATTTTTTAGCTGCAAAATATTTTGCTGTAAAAGCACACCAGTTTTTATCCAACGATTAAAACGGCTTTTGTTCAATTTTGTGTATTCTAAGTAAGATGTGTCGTTATATGGGACTTGTTTAATGTCCATTTGCAAAATTTCATCAAAGCCATTGCTGTATTCTTGTTGGTTCATGGGTGCAAAATTAAGGTAATCTGTAATATTAAAACATGTTTAAATTCATGTTAAATATGTGCATTATGAAAATTAGTTGTATTTGATTACATTTGCACCCTTAAATTTAAAAACACAAAGTTTTATGAATAACTATAATTTTTTCTTAATGTTAGTTCCTATTCTTGGAATAGTTGGACTATTAGTAATGGCAGTTAAGTCGGCCTGGGTAAGCAAACAAGATGCAGGGGATGAAAACATGCAAGAATTAGCTGGCTATATTGCCAAAGGTGCAATGGCTTTCTTAAAAGCTGAATGGAAGGTTTTAGGCATATTTGTGGTTTTTGCAGCTGCATTATTAGCCTATTCTGGAAGTATTTCTTCTTTTAATGGAAGAGAAATTCATTCTAGTTGGATCATTTCAATTGCCTTTATTATTGGCGCTGTTTTTTCTGCGTTTGCAGGATATATTGGCATGAAAGTAGCAACAAAAGCTAATGTTAGAACAACGCAAGCGGCTAGAACAAGTTTGAAACAAGCCCTAAAAGTATCTTTTACGGGCGGAACCGTTATGGGACTTGGCGTAGCTGGTTTGGCAGTATTTGGTCTTGGTGGTTTGTTTATTGTTTTCTTAAAAATATTTAATGTTGTTGATGTAGATAGCACCCAAATGAAAACTGCTATCGAAGTTTTAACAGGATTTTCATTAGGTGCCGAGTCTATTGCATTGTTTGCTAGAGTTGGTGGAGGAATTTATACAAAAGCAGCAGATGTGGGTGCAGATTTAGTAGGAAAAGTAGAAGCAGGCATTCCTGAGGACGATGTTAGAAATCCAGCAACAATTGCAGACAATGTGGGCGACAATGTGGGCGATGTGGCAGGTATGGGTGCCGATTTGTTCGGTTCTTATGTGGCTACAATTTTAGCAACTATGGTGCTTGGGCAAGAAGTTGTTATCGATAAATTAAACAATGTATCAATTGATGGGTTGAATGGATTTTCTCCAATTTTATTACCAATGGTATTAGCAGGTTTGGGAATTATATTCTCAATTATAGGCACTTTCTTTGTTAGAATATCTGGCGAAAAATCAAGTGTTCAAAACGCTTTAAACCTTGGCAACTGGTCTTCAATAGTTTTAACTGCAATTGCTTCTTATCTTTTGGTAATGTATATGATGCCAGAAACGATGATCATCAGAGGTGTTACATTTTCAAACTTAGATGTTTTCTTTGCTATTATGGTAGGTTTAGTAGTTGGCGCAATCATGAGTATTGTTACAGAATACTACACCGCAATGGGCAAAGGACCAGTGCAGTCAATTATTAGACAATCAGCAACCGGACACGCAACAAATATTATTGGTGGATTAGCAGTTGGAATGAAATCTACGGTTATTCCAATTTTGGTTTTAGCAGCCGGTATTATGGCTTCTTTCCATTTTGCAGGTTTATATGGCGTAGCAATCGCTGCTGCGGGTATGATGGCAACAACGGCTATGCAATTAGCAATTGATGCTTTTGGACCAATTGCCGACAACGCGGGCGGAATAGCTGAAATGAGCCAATTGCCGCCAGAGGTAAGAGAAAGAACAGACAATTTAGACGCTGTTGGAAACACCACTGCTGCTGCAGGAAAAGGATTTGCAATTGCATCTGCGGCTCTAACTGCTTTGGCTTTGTTTGCAGCCTTTGTTGGTGTTGCAGGTATCGATGCTATTGATATTTACAAAGCAAATGTATTGGCAGGTTTATTTGTAGGGGCTATGATACCATTCATATTTTCTGCTTTAGCAATTGCTGCAGTTGGAAGAGCCGCCATGGATATGGTTCAAGAAGTTAGAAGACAGTTTAGAGAAATTCCAGGCATAATGGAATATAAAGCCAAACCAGAATATGAAAAATGTGTAGAAATATCTACCAAAGCCTCAATTAGAGAAATGATGCTGCCTGGAGCAATAGCACTACTTTCACCTATAATTGTTGGTTTCGTTTTCGGACCAGAGGTTTTAGGAGGATTGTTAGCAGGCGTTACCGTTTCGGGTGTATTAATGGGTATTTTCCAAAACAATGCAGGAGGCGCTTGGGACAATGCAAAAAAATCATTTGAAAAAGGCGTTGAAATAGATGGTGAAATGTATTACAAAAAATCTGAGCCACACAAAGCATCCGTTACTGGCGACACAGTTGGCGACCCTTTCAAAGACACTTCGGGTCCGTCAATGAATATTTTAATTAAACTAATGAGTATCGTTTCTTTAGTAATTGCGCCATATATTGCTGTAGGTGCAGGCAGTGGTGACAACAGTTACAAAAAAGATAAAACAGAAATGTCTTGCTGTTCAGATGAAAAAGAAAAAGCTTCGGCTTCATGTTGCGCAGAAAGCGATGACAATGAAGAAAAATCTGCTTGTGGTTCAGAAACAGCGTCAAAATGCGACCTTTCAGAATGCAGCAAAATGAGCAAAGAAGAATGCGCAAAAATGTGTGACGAAAAAGGCTGCTCAACCGAAGAAAAAGCTAAGTGCATGAGCATGTATAACTAAAAGGGTAAATTCATAAGCGCTTGTATTACATCTTGCAAAAAAAAATGCACAAATAAAGAAGCCTGCATGAAATAGTGCGGAGAAACCTGCGCCAGCAAACATTAGTTTCAGGTTTATAAAAATAATCTTAAAAAAAGAGAGACACATTTCATGTCTCTCTTTTTTGTTTATAAGCCATTTTTTTACTGCGTATTAACCAACAACAATTTTTGCGCCAATTTGTCATGTTTTTATCGTACTTTTGCACATAATTTATGTTTGACACTAAACTTAAAACCCAAAATGCAGAAACATTGCAGCCTGCCAAAAGGCAGCTATATATAGAGAGTTATGGCTGCGCTATGAATTTT
>JBDNIM010000294.1:0-1488 GCA_041688295.1 Bacteroidia bacterium | reverse complement strand
TTAAAATATTCTTTTTAATTTGCTTTTGTTTTTTTATAGAAAAAGAAACTTTGGCGCAAAACAAGTTTTCGAATGAACCCGAATTGCAAAAGATTTACACCTTGCAAAACCAACACAAAGCCGCAGCCCTAAGCGCCTATTTCAACAACGATAATCTAACACTCAGAAATGCCGCCTTTCTGGCTTTTGCAAGCCTCAAAGATAGCAGCTATGTGCCTGTTCTGTTTTCGTTTTTAACCAAAAAACAAGATTTTGAATGTAAAAAAGCCATTATTTATAGCCTAGGGCAAACCCCCTGCCACCAATCTTTTCTGGGCCTTGTGCGCTATTACGAAACCGAACGCAATGTGCCCCTTTCGGGATATTGTATTGAGGCCATTGGCAAGGTTTCTTTCGGTCAGCTCAATGGTTTTTTTGTGTCCACAGAAATACAAATAGACCACCAAGAATGGATGAAAAACTATTGGTATGGTTTGTATTTTGCTTTTAAAAGAAAATCAATTGATATGAATGATGAAGCCTTCGTTCAGCATATTAACCAACTTATAAAACAAAAATCGGAAGAGCCTTACACCACCATTTTCAATCTTTTAAACCGTGTGCCGGAGGCTGTTAATAAATCTAAAAAAACAGAGCTCCATAAGTTTGAATGCCAAAGACACGAGCATAAAATGCAATCGCTTAAAACGCCCTATCAGCAATTGGATTATTTAAAAACCTTTCAGTTGGATGAGGAAACGCTCTTGTATTTTATTTTCTCAAACAACCCTAGTTTAATTAGAGCCTACACCTTAGATTTATACATCACCAAGTATCAACAACTTGAACTATACGAAAAAAAACTAAGCGCTGTCTTTTTTCAAAACCTATTGAAAACAAAGGATGTCGCCATTATTTCTCGTGTTTGCGAGTATGTTTTGTTCCATAAAAACAACGCCATAACTATTAAAAAAGAGCAATTGGAGGCAGTTCAAAAAATATTGGTTTTGCCTCAAGATTACGAAACATGGGTAGATTTAGAGAAAGCCATTTATCAATTGAATGGTAAACAATATGCTTATTCCAGCTATTTTAACACTGGCTATCAGCCTGCAATTAATTGGCAGTTTATAGAAACCATTCCACAAAAACAAAAGATAAAAATCACAACCAACAAAGGCATCATCATATTAGAATGTAAGGTAAACGATGCCCCCGTTTCGGTTTCCAATTTTCTATATTTAGTGGACACTGGCTATTACAATGGAAAATATTTCCATAGAATGGTGCCCAACTTTGTGGTTCAGGGCGGCTGCCCGCGAGGCGATGGTTGGGGTTCATTGGATTGGACACAAAGAAGCGAGTTTTCTAATTAGTCGAGCCTTAAAAAGCCATTTTTATTTTTAAATTAAAATTCATGACTTCAATAATTTTAAAAATAAGGGTTTGAAAGAAGTGCCAAAAAGATGATTTATATTTATTCATCATCCTTTTGAAGTTAAAACCTGC
>JBDNIM010000293.1:0-7328 GCA_041688295.1 Bacteroidia bacterium | reverse complement strand
TGGCATTTCTGGCATTATTGGCCATCGCTCTGTTGGCGGTTACAGAGCAAGTATGTATAACGCATTGCCATTAGAAAGTGTTCAGGTTTTGGTGGATGTGATGAAAAATTTTAATAAATAACATTTTCTTTTTAATATAATTACACATAAAAGGCAATTTGTATTTTTTATAAAAAAAATGACGGGTTTCAATAACATAAAGGTAAAGATTAATTTTAAAACTATTATGTTATTTATATTTTCTATTTTCAAATTAAATGTATACTCACAAGACTATTATTTGGAATATAATTGCAGTTTTGTAAATATTCATGTAGATAAATTTAATGGCGATAAAAAATATTCTTATAGAAGTGCTTTGTTAAATTCAAGTTTTAATATTAAAGTAAACAAAATAATTACTGTTAAAGATAGTTTGGTATCAGACACTGCATTTTATATAACATTAAAAGGCGAATGTAAGTTCATAAATAAAGAGGCAAAAGGGGTTTATTTCCTTTTTTCGGACAAAACTAAAATTGCGTATCCAGACCATATAATTGATTTAGAATTTAGTCCTGGGTATTTTATAGATTCAAACTATACAAATAGCACTTACATTTATGTAGCAACGGTAAAAATGGATAAATATTTACTTGAAAAAGTATCTACTTTGGATATCACGGATGTAAAATTGAATACAGAATCCCAAAATTTCCAAGGATGGAAAAACAAAAAAGAAAACAAACATTTGAGAAAAGCACTTAAATGTATGAAATTAAATTAACAAACAACAAAAAAATGAAAATATTAGCAAACGATGGCATAGACCAATCAGCAAAAATTGCCTTAGAAGCAAAAGGTTTTACAGTAGAAACCACTAAAATATCGCAAGAAGAATTACCATCAAAAATTGGCGATTATGATGTTATTTTGGTAAGAAGTGCAACCAAAGTAACCCCTGAGGTAATGGATGGAGGCAACAATTTAAAATTAATTGGCAGAGCAGGTGTAGGTTTAGACAACATTGATTTAGATTATGCAAAAAGTAAAGGTATTACTGTTGTAAACACGCCTTCTGCTAGTAGCACAAGTGTTGCAGAATTGGTATTTGCTCATTTGTTTTCTATTTGCAGAATGTTGCAATACAGCAACAGAGAAATGCCAGAAAACGGCATCGAAAAATTTAACGACCTTAAAAAAATTGCATCAAACGGAACAGAACTTAAAGGCAAAACATTAGGTTTAATTGGATTTGGCAGAATTGGAAGAGAAACCGCCCGCATAGCTTTTGGCTTAGGCATGAATGTTATCGCTTATGATCCAATGATTTCGAGCGCAGATGTTGAAATCACCTTTCATAAAGATGCAGGCCTTTTATCTATTAAAAAAAATATTGCCACAATTTCTAAAGAAGATGTGTTGAAAAATGCAGATTTTGTAAGTTTACATATTCCAGGCGGACAAGGCTATGTAATAGCAAAAGCTGAATTGGAGATGATGAAAAAAGGGGCTGGTTTAATCAATTGCGCCAGAGGAGGCACCGTATGCGAAGCAGATTTAATTGCTTCTTTAAACTCAGGCCATTTGGCTTATGCCGGAACAGATGTTTTTGAAAAAGAACCACCCGTTAATGGAGATATTTTAAGATTGAATAATGTTTCTTTAACGCCTCACATTGGTGCAAGCACAGCAGAAGCACAAAAAAGAATTGGAGACGAAATAGCCGAACAAATCATTAATTTTTTCAATAAATAAGCAAACATGAAAATTTTCCCTTTCAAAGCCTTGTTGCCTCAAAAAGGCAGAGAGATAGAGGTGTCTGCTAATACGCATTCTGATAGTATTGAAAGGCAGAAAGAGATCGTTAAAAGTAACATAAACTCTTATCTTAGGGTGGTTAAACCCTATCTGATTAACGATGAAGAAAAAAATCCAGAACTTCATTTTCCTCTTGCAAAAATAGAAATTGACAGATTACGGGAGTTGAACATCGTTCATAAAAATGAAAACACTAGTTATTATTTATATGAACAAAAAAACAATGAAAGTATTGAATCGTTTTTAGGACTTATTGCGTTGGTTTCTGTTGAAGATTATTATACAGGCAAAATAAAGTTGCACGAAAACACAATTACCGAGAAAGAAAACCAACTAATTGAGCATATTTCTTATTGTGGTGTTATTGGCGAGCCTGTTTTAATGACCCATTTAAGTTCTCCTATTATTTCTCAAACGCTTGAAAGCTACAAACAAAAATCACCAGTTTTATTTGATTTTGAAGATGAAATAAAAAGACAACACACTGTTTATACAATAGAAAACGAATCTGATATTAAGGAAATCAACAATGCCTACCAATCCATAGAATCCCTATATATTGCTGATGGGCATCATAGAAGTGCTGCTTCAGCCGGCTATTTTAAGAATAAAAACATTACAAATGGTTGCTATTTGGTGTATATCGTTCCTCCCGAATATTTAAAAATTGATAGCTTCTATAGAACTTTTAAAGCCAATAAATCTTTTAATCACACAGATTTTTTAGAGCAACTTTCAATTGATTTTCTAATTGAAAAAACCAATGTGCCTTATCTTCCAAAAAAAGAAAAAGAATTTGGTTTGTGTATAGACAACCAATGGTATGTTTTAGATTTCAAACATGATATTTCTAGTTTGAATGCTGCCAAAAAGCTAGATGTATCTCTTTTAGAAGATAATGTTTTTAAGAAAATATTGGGCATAGAAAACTCTAAAACAGACAATCAACTAAAATTCATAAATGGAAATATTGCGCCAGAAATATTGCAAAAAGATATTAAAACCAAAGCGTATGATGCAGTTTTTTCTGTGTTTCCTTGTAAAATTGAACATGTTTTTGAGGTGGCCGATTTACAAATGATAATGCCTCCAAAATCCACTTACATTGAACCCAAAATGCGCACAGGATTGGTGGTTCAAGATGTTTTTGACCAGACTTAAAAACTAAATTTCAAGATTGGAGTGCTTACCACATTGCTAAAGTTTAATGCCCTGTCTATAATTTGGACGGTATAAAACATTGAATCTGGGAAAACACCAGGAAAAGGAATTGGGTTTAAATTTAATTTTAAAACCCCTTTTATACTTTTATTTTTACCCGTTGGGGTAAGATTTTTTATTCTGTCGTTAAAATTGATAGTGTCGGTTGTTAAAGGGATAATTATGGGTAAAGTAACACCATTTTCTATTTTAAAAACATTGATAAATAGGTTTTTGTTATACTTTCCGGGGAAATTAAAAGGCGGAAATGTATCGTTTGCTTCCAGGCCGATGTTGCCATCGCCATCTGTGTATTCAATGTCTATAAATACAATAGAATCCTTTCCTTCTCTTTTCACTTGCTCCACTTTAGACAAAGTCAAATTGGGAATAATTGAGAAATTTTGTTCCTCAATAGAGCAAGAAATTAATGAAATGAAAAACAGCAATTTAATATATCTTTGAAACATGGTTTTTGATGGTTTACAAAAATTAATAGACAACTCTAAAACAGAAGATTTTTATGATTTAGCTTTAAAAGTTTTTCATTTTCAGGCGCAAAATAATCTAGTTTACAAATCGTATATCAATTTTTTGAAAATTGATAGCACAAAAATAAGCAATATATCCGACATTCCTTTTTTGCCAATAGAATTTTTTAAAAACTTTGAAGTTAAATCTTCTGAATTTGTTCCTGAAATTATATTTGAAAGTAGTAGTACCACAAATTCAGGTGTCAGTAAGCATTTTGTAAAAAGTAAATCTATTTATAAAAACAGTTTTTGCAAATCCTTCAATTATTTTTATAAGCATTACGAAAACTATTGCCATTTGGCATTGCTTCCCTCCTACTTGGAACGCACAAATTCTTCTTTGGTTTATCAAATCAATCATTTTATAAAGCACAGTAAATTTTCTGAATCCAATTTTTTCCTTAATGAGTTTGAAGCTCTCAAAAATGTATTGGTTCAGAATGAAGAGAAAAAAATACCCACTATTTTATGGGGCGTTTCTTTTGGTCTGTTAGATTTTGTAGAAACCTATCAATTGAAACTAAAATACACCATTGTTATAGAAACAGGTGGCATGAAAGGGCGAAGAAAAGAGCTAATTAGAGAAGAGTTGCACAAAAAACTAAAGGAAGGATTTGGTATCGAAAACATACAAAGCGAATATGGAATGACGGAGTTAATGTCTCAATCTTATAGTTTAAAAAACGGCCGTTTTGCTTGTCCTTTGTCTATGAAAGTTTTTGCTACAGAACTAAATGACCCTTTTAGTGATTGGATTGTTGGAAAAAACGGCTTGTTGAATATTATTGATTTAAACAATCTGCACTCATGCTGTTTTATTAAAACTTCTGATATTGGAAAGGTCTATAGCGATGGGTCTTTTGAGGTTTTAGGTAGAATGGATTACAGCGAAACGAGGGGTTGCAATTTGATGGTTTTATGAAAAAAGTATTCGATTATATTTATTCGTTTTATAATGGCTATTCGAAAGGTAGCTGGCTTTTAATCGCTGTTTTTATGTCAGTGTCGGTTTTTTTAAATTATTATTTCGGTATTAATGGCAAAATATATGCGCAATCAGACTTTATTTCTTTTTTATTGTTTGCGTTAATGTATGGGCTGCATTGGTTTGGTGCATTTTTTATTTTAAAAACGATGAACCCTTTAATAACCATTAGCCTCAATAAAAAAACTTTTTTGATAGTGGGTATGAGTGTTTTGAGTTTTGCTTTTAGGGCCATTGCCGATTATCACAAGCCGCTTATTGACTGTTTTTCTACCGAAGGACATTACCGTTTGAACCAATTGATTTTCAACGACTTGTTTCGTTTTCTCTATCTTTTTGTTCCCGTTTTTGTAACTTGGTTTCTATTAGACAAAAAAAAGATGCCTTTGTATGGTTTTAGTTTAAAAAACCATACTTTTAAACTCTATTTTATAATGCTTGCGTGCATGTTGCCGCTCATTATTGGCGCTAGCTTTTTGGGCGATTTTCTCTCCTATTATCCCCGATTCAAAACTATTTTATCGGAGGCTTATTCCAATGTTGACATTGTTTTGTTTGAGCTATTTTACGGCCTCGATTTTGTTGCTATCGAATTATTTTTCAGAGGGTTTTTAATTATTGGGCTTATAAAAATAACGGGTATTCATGCCATTGTGCCTATGGCTTCGTTTTATCTTTCCATCCATTATGGCAAACCTGTGGGCGAGTCTATTAGCTCTTTTTTTGGAGGCTGTTTGCTTGGTTTAATGTCATTTCACACCCAAAGCATTGTTGGCGGCATTATGGTACATGTTGGTATTGCTTGGATGATGGAACTTGGCGCTACAATTGGGAATTGGTTGAAAGGTTAGTAGTTGATGATTAGGACTCCGTCATTCTGATTTAGGCTGAGCCTAAAAGCTTTGCAATTTTAATCCGAATCTATTTGCAATATGGAACCAAAAAGGGCGAATGCAATTCGCCCAAACGGATGCGGAAAAGGGCGAATGCAATTCACCCGAACGGATGCGGAAAAGGGCGAATGCAATTCGCCCAAACGGATGCGGAAAAGGGCGAATGCAATTCGCCCCTACAATTGTGGAATATTTTGGCTGATAAATCCATTCATTATAAATCCAAAAAACCGGGCAATTCATCAACTTTGGCATACTTTAATCTTCCCAATTTTTTTGAACTATAATAGGCATCCAAGCCGCTGCTTAATAGTGTTTCCTCTTGACTCAAATCTACAAATCCATCGATTTTAACCATATTTTCATTGATTTCTATAAATTGCAAACTTCCAATTAAAAGAATGGTCTCATTCAATGGAATGGGAATGGTTTGCTCCAACTTCATTGCTATTTTTACTATCCCTTCCTCTACAAATGGCGCTTCAAAACCTTGAATATATTCAGGTTTTAAACCAACGGATTCAAACTCAGACACGGTTGAAGGATATTTGGCAGAGGTTTGATGTGCCTGCTTAAAAAAAGAAGAGGATACATAATTGATAGTATAATATTGGGTTGCTAAAATATTAGACAAAGTATCTCTTTGCACCGTATTTGGCCTAAAAATCAGGCCCCAAAGCGGAGGATTGGCGCCAATGTGAATGAGAGAACTAAAAATGGCTAAATTTGTTTGCCCATTTTCAGATTGAGTGCCAATGAGGGCAACTTGTTTAAACCCAGCCAAAGAGTTTATGAGGGTGGCTCTGTATCTAGAGTTATATTCTTTTATATCCGAACTACTGATAATCATGTTACAGACATAACAAGCATATTAATTTTTAGTTTGAAAACAATAAGATGTATCTAAGAAAAAAAACAAAAAATTTAGACAATGAGAGCAATATAAAACTGCCTATCTTTTAAAAACAAAAAACTACTCAACCACCCAGCTATTACTAGATTTTAGGAGTTTATTAAAAGCCGTGGCTTTGTCTTCTATTTTATGCTGGATTATTTGGTCGTTTATTTCATTTTCAAATGTCTCTCTTTTTGCGTTCACATAGATAATGCCAAACGGACGAGGCAAATGGTCGGTATCAAAAAAGCGCACCAAGATGTTGGCTTTGTTCAAATCGGTTTCATCATGTATCCACAAATCATTTTCTGAAACAGCTGATAGTGAGACCACTACTGGATTTAAACCTTGGAACATAATGCCTTTAGTTTGGTTATCAAAAATAAGAGGCTTGCCGTTTTCTACAAAAATGGTATTTTGGGCTTTGGTTTCTTTATTGGTTAATGCATCAAAAGCACCATCGTTAAAAACATTACAGTTTTGATAAATCTCTACCAAAGATGTGCCTTTATGAAAATAAGCCCGTTTGTATATTTCTTGCTGGTGTTTAGGATCTCTATCAAGCGTTCTGGCTACAAAAGTGGCATTGGCACCAAGCGCCAAAGCCAATGGATTTAAAGGACTATCAGCTGTTCCCATAGGCGAAGATTTGGTTACCTGCCCATGAAAACTAGTGGGCGAAAACTGGCCTTTTGTAAGTCCGTATATTTGATTATTGAACAATAAAATATTAAGATCAGGATTTCTTCTAAGGGTGTGAATTAAATGGTTGCCACCAATGCTTAATCCATCGCCATCGCCTGTAATTACCCAAACACTTAGTTCAGGTTTAGATAATTTGACTCCAGTGGCAACTGATGTTGCCCTGCCATGCATGGAATACAAGCCATAGGTGTTCCTGTAGTACGGAAAGCGAGAGGAGCATCCAATGCCCGAAACAAAAACAAATTCATGTTTTGGGCGGCCCAATTCGGGCAATATTTTTTGAACACTTTTTAATATGGAATAATCGCCACAGCCTG
>JBDNIM010000292.1:0-2447 GCA_041688295.1 Bacteroidia bacterium | reverse complement strand
GTGAAAGGAATGGGTGGTGCAATGGATTTGGTGGCAAGTGCAAAAAATATAATAGTGGCCATGCAGCATGTGAACAAAGCCGGTGAATCTAAGCTTCTAAAAGAATGTTCGCTGCCAATTACAGGGTTAAAATGCGTAAAAAAAGTAGTTACTGAGCTTGGGGTTTTTAATATAACAGAACAAGGTTTTGAATTAATAGAAATTGCCGAAGGCGTTTCTGTTGACTATGTTAAAGAAAAAACCGAAGGTAGATTAGTGGTTTCTGCAAATTTGAAAACCATTCAGGTTTCTTAGTTTCGACAACCCAATAATACAACTCATTAAATAATGTCTGAACAAAAACAACTTTTTTTGCTGCCAATGCCAATTGCAGAAACCGAGCTCAATTACTTTGTGCCAAACAATGTTATTAAACTTTATTCTGAAATGAATGCCTTTGTGGTAGAAAATGCAAAAACAGCTCGACAGTTTTTAAAATCCGTTGATAAAAGTATTGATTTCAATGTGATTGAAATTTTTGAGTTAGATAAATTTGAACCAAAAAAGCAAAAGCAAGATTTAACCGAATTTTTATTAAAATATTCTAAAATAGGTTTGCTTTCGGAGGCAGGCATGCCATGCATAGCCGATCCGGGCAATTTGGCGGTTCAATGTGCGCACCAATTAGGAATAAAAGTTAAACCAACTGTTGGTCCTTCGTCCATCCTTTTGGCTTTAATTGCAAGCGGATTCAATGGTCAAAACTTTGCATTTAATGGCTATTTGCCTATTAAAACGGAGGATCGCACAAAATCTATCAAAAACATTATAAATTTGGCACAAAGCGGCACCCAGCTTTTTATTGAAGCGCCATACAGAAACCAAAAAACACTTGAGTTTCTTTTACAAGCATTACCCAAAAACTATCAACTTTTAATTGCTTTCGACCTAACTGGGATAAACGAAACCATTGTTGTAAAAACGATTCAAAAATGGATTGAAACCCCCATTAACTTAGAGAAACATCCTTGCATTTTTGGCATTTCAGGAGAAGTTTTTTAATTTTTAATGAATAAAATAAAAATCATTGATTTTATAACTAAATATGGATTTGAAAAGTTTAATGATATGTAGTATTAATTTGGCTAAAGCCAATGAAAGCCATAATTCATTAGCAATTGGTTTAAACCCATTCCTATTGAGCAAAATAATTGTAAATGGCTTTAGCCAGAATATAACATAACCAAATTAAATTATATGCCATTTATAAAAATTTACATTCATTTTGTATGGAGTACCAAAAACAGGGTGCCTTATTTGGCTTCAAAGCAGGTAAGGCAAAAGGTATGGCAACATATAAAAGAAAATGCCAAGTAAAAAGGGGTTTTTATTGATTTTGTCAATGGATATTCTGACCATTGTCATTGTTTAGTATCATTAGGCGTTGATCAAACTATTCAAAAAGTAGTGCAATTAATAAAGGGTGAATCTTCATTTTGGATAAATAAAAACATTATATTGGAGAAACTACCATTAGCTGGAGAAAAATTTCAATGGCAAGATGAGTATTTTGCCGTATCCGTTTCAGAATCAATGATTGAAATAGTAAGAAATTATATAAAAAACCAAGAAGAACGTCATCAAACCAACACATTTCAAAACGAATATGATGAATTTATAACTAAATATGGATTTGAAAAGTTTAATGATATGTAGTATTAATTTGGCTAAAGCCAATGAAAGCCACAATTCAATAGGAATGGGTTTAAACCCATTCCTATTGAGCAAAATAATTGCAAAAGCCATTCGTCCCGCAGATTTTGAACGGGTTTTGATATATTGGCAAATAAGGAAAGTTATTTTTGAAGAAGAACAACAAGGATTAGAAAGATTGGCTTATGCTGATTTTATAACGAAAGCCAATGAAAGCCACAATTCAATAGGCATGGGTTTAAACCCATTCCTATTGAGCAAAATAATTGCAAAAGCCATTCGTTCCGTAGATTTTGAAAGGGTAATGATGCATTGGCAAATAAGGAAAGTTATTTTTGAAGAAGAACAACAAGGATTATAAAGATTGGCTTATGCTGATTTTATAACGAAAATTAATGTGAGCCATAATTCAATAGGCATGGGTTTAAACCCATTCCTATTGAGCAAAATAATTGCAAAAGCCATTCGTTCCGTAGTTAATGACACTCACCTTGAAATTAGTTGTTCTTGGGTTTAAGTTATTGACTCTCTAATCGAAGTTAGCTAGTTTAGTGTCGGTGGTATTATGTTTTGTCTTCTTTCTAAAGAAGAATAATTAGTCGTCCCTTAAAAAACACATAAAACTTTATAAGTCAACTAATTGTGCATAATTTGTTTGTTATTTATCTGCAAGATTCGTTATTTTTACAACATAATCCTTGCAAATAATTTAACATGATAGCGAAGCAAAAACCACTAAATCAGACCAGTTTATT
>JBDNIM010000291.1:0-1216 GCA_041688295.1 Bacteroidia bacterium | reverse complement strand
TTATTTTAGCAAAGTTACTTCCGCAGGTTATGTGATTTTCCAACTCCGTTAAGTTGTCTTTTTCGGCTTGGCTTAAGTTTGAGTGTGGATTTGTTTTAATTAAACCTACTAAGTTTTTATAAGCTTGAAAATTGATTATTGCTCCACCAGTTCTTAATGTATTTTCTGCGCCAACGCCTGCTACTAAAACGCTGGATACAACTTTTAAACCAAAATTATAATTGTTTAAATTTTTAGCAGTTTTAATAGCCTCAACTTCATTTAATTTGATGTTTGCTGTGGTAACAATTGAAAATGAAATATCCAATTGAGAGCGAATATTACACAAGCAAGGGTCATAGGCTACTGGAATATCAAACCAAAAGAATTTACTATCATTATTATTTGCAGTTGCAAAAACTACCATTACAGATTCATTCGTTTCTTGATCTAGTGGTTGAATGCTTTCCCCTTGAATACTCAATAAATTAGTAGCTTTGAGATTGTCTTGGTAAAAGTTGGTAGAGGTCTTATCTATTGATGGTGATCTTTTTGGTATTCTTAACTCAATTTTGATGGTTTCATAATTTGGGTTTTTTTTCAAAGCACCAAAAAAGCGAAATGTCCCAGAATATTTATTGTATAAAATCATATAGGGCAAACTTATGCCACCACTAAAAATATTGAAGCCAGGTTCATCAGTTAATGTATAGCCAGTATTGATATTACTAAATGCCCCAAAATCTACTTTTATAATTTCCCAACCATCTTCGGGGTGGTAATTGCTGTTATGATTATCTGCCAAGAAGCGATACTCACTGTTTCTATCGTCATTAAAAGGATTGCGAAGCCCTTTTACAACACCGTTTACATCATAAGCAATATAAAATTCATTAGGAATATTGCTGCCTGGCGTGTGTTTTACTCGCCATTCGAAATCATTTTTTAATTCAGGACAGTTATTATTTACTAAATTATTAGGATTTGTTTTTATGCCATTGCCATTTTCACAAGCATTTTTTGTTATTGGGATTGTACTGTATGGAGGACAACTAGTAGGGGTAGTTGTTTGTGCAATTAATCCATTTAAGGTTAATGCAAAAAGAATTGTTATTGTTATTATATTTTTCATTTCAGTATTTTTATTTAATTCTTTCTCCAATAAATTCATATCTTTCGAAGCCTGATGGCCTACTAAATTCATAAATATTCCTAATTTTATTTTCATTTATAAAGT
>JBDNIM010000290.1:0-2863 GCA_041688295.1 Bacteroidia bacterium | reverse complement strand
AAGCTATATTTTAAAAAAATAAATCACTGAGCCAGATAGCAGCAATAGGTATTAAAAATGCCTGCCACTTTTAGGTGAAATATGATGCGGCAAAAACACCTATCACGCCCAAGGGCGAAAAGTTTGGTCTATGGGGTACAATGCGGCTAAATACTGCCAACACTACAAGTTTTGTTAAAACACTTAAACGAAGATTAATTTTTTGTGTATCCATTTTATTTCTATTTTATTTCGTAATTAAATTTGTAAATTATACCATGTTCTACTTTTGTCATCATTATTTTATCTATTGTTATTTTATCAAACAAATGAAAGGCACAGCGAATTATACCAGCATGCGCTACAATAAGTATTTTTTTATCTTGTTTTATTTCTGTTACAAAGTTTTTAAACCGGTAAATCAAATCGTTTAAACTTTCTCCATTTGGGGGTGCTTTTTCTATATAGTTTTCCATCCAAATATTAAGTGCTTGCTCATTTATTTCATCCCATTTTTTCATTTCCCAATCGCCAAAATTTACTTCCATTAATCGAATATCATAAATTATATTTTTTGAAATTTCTTGCGCCAATAATTTACATCGCAAAAGTGGACTTGAATATATTTGGCTAAAATCTGTGTCTATATTTTCCGCAATTTCTTTATGTATTTTTTCGCACCCATCATGCAATAAAACATCGGTTTGACCATAGCAAATTCCTTTTTCAATGGCGGGTTCTATGTGTCTTATTATATGAATTTCCATAATGCTATATAAAAAATAAAGAATGCAATTTCACATACTTGTTGGGTTGCTCCCAAGCAATCGCCCGTATAACCACCAATCCATTTAACAAAGTAATTACCCAAAAAATATTTAACGACATAAACAGGAATGAGTAACAAAAAAATATACCAACATTGAAAAATAGCCAAAGTAGAAATGCCAAATGTAGCCGCTATCACGAGATTTAAAAGGTTTAACGATTTTGCCACAGGCTTTGCTTTGCTATCTTCGTTTTCACGAACATATTCATGGGTATAAATAAAAGATGCGGCACAAAACCGACTGTATGCAGCGGCTGAAAAAATTACGAATGGAATCAATTTAGTTTCTATATTTAGAAGCAATGCAAACTTTAACAAAAACAATAAAACAATTCCTATTGCCCCGTATGCCCCAACACGGCTATCTTTCATAATATCTAGTATTTTTTCTTTTGTCCAACCACCACCAAATCCATCGCACACATCTGCAAACCCATCTTCATGAAATGCACCCGTTATTAAAACTGAAATGGCAAAAGAAAACAGAATTGAAACTTCTTTTGAAAAAATAAAAGAACTTCCATAAAATGTTAAAGCTGCCAATCCACCAACTATCCATCCAATTAAAGGAAAGTATCGGGTTGCTTTATTTAAAAATTCTTCATCGTGGTTTACCCAAGCAGGACATGGTATGCGTGTATAAAACATCAATGCTGTAAAAAAAACCTGTATTTCGTATTTAATAAATTTCATTCTGCTTTGTTTGTTACATTGGCACTTTCAAAACTGGCCATCTCATTTAAAAAATTTACTGCCGCTTTAATAATAGGATATGCAACGGCACAACCCGTTCCTTCGCCTAATCTCATGTTTAGATTTAGCAATGGTTTGGCTTTAAGATATTCTAATAGTAAAGCATGCCCTTTCTCATCTGCTTGGTGAGAGAAAATTGCATTAGCAACAATACTATTGTCATTTTCAAAGGCCACTAAATAGGCTACCGTAGCTATAAAACCGTCTACTAAAATAATGCAATTATTTTTTGCTGCCGCAAGCATTCCGTAGCTTATCATAGCAATTTCAAAACCACCAAATGTTTGTAATAATTCATCACAATTTTTGAAATCAATTTTATTATTATTTAAAGCCTTTTGAAGTATCGCTTTTTTATTTACTAATTGCTCTTCGTTGATACCCGTTCCTTTACCAATACAAAGGTCTAAATCAATCAAAGTAATGCAGTGCATAATAAGGGATGCGGATGAAGTATTGCCAATTCCCATTTCGCCAAATCCCATTACATTGCAATTAGTTTCTGCAATAGTTTTAGAAATAATTGCAGCAGCTTTTTGTTTACATTCTTGCAATTCCAAAGCCGACATTGCCGCTTGGGTTAAAAAATTTTTTGTGCCAAAACCTACCTTCGCATTTATTAGATTTTCTTGACCGCTAAAATCCTTGTTTACGCCTGCATCAATTATTTTTACACTTATATTATTTTGTTTTGCAAAAACATTAATAGCGGCACCACCGTTTAAAAAATTTAAAACCATTTGCCATGTTACATCTTGTGGGTAAGCACTCACACCACTTTCAGCAATACCGTGGTCTGCTGCAAAAACCAAAATATGCGGATTTATAAGTTTCGGATTTTGGGTTTTCTGAATAAGCGCTATTTGTAAAGCAATTTCTTCTAATTTTCCCAAGGCGCCAAGTGGCTTGGTTTTAAAATCAATTTTATGCTGTATGCTTTTGTAAAGTATATTTACCAAATTATTGTTTAGTTACTTTTATTGTTGTTTAATATTACTACAGAAAGATAAGTAAAAACAACAATTACCAAAAGTGATATTTGGTATTTGAAATTATGCTTTACCTTTATGTCGAAGGAAATTTTAGCAATTTTTTAATAAAGGCAGCCTGACTTGTTCTAATTGAACTTACAGTTGCGATACAGCCAATGATTTACACATTGTTCCCCTTTTTTAAATTTTATGTCAAAAGAACTGCCGCAAATTTAGTTTTTATAATTCGTTTTTCACCCATGTTCGTTTTGTTTTTTAAATCTCTTTTGGAAAAGAGTCTAAAAATCCCTTTTTACTTTCAAATTGTTTT
>JBDNIM010000289.1:0-13044 GCA_041688295.1 Bacteroidia bacterium | reverse complement strand
TAAAGTATCTGGCGAATTATTGTAATAATTCATAGAAATTGTCCCTTTTATTGAAGTGTTTTCTGGCGAAAAAATGACATCAATTTTGTAATCTACTCTTTGAATCCAATCCGATTGTTTTTTGATAGATTGGCAATCAGCCATGTTTGTAAATAATGTTAATAATATAACAGAAAATAAATTCTTCATTTTGCAAAATTAACTAAGAATATCAATTATTTTTGTAAAATAAAGATGGAGGTCAATCGATATGTCTAAAGAGGATTCTTTTGAAGAAAATATAGGGGAATTATTGGATAAATACGCCCAGCTAGAAAGCAATTCTTCGCTTTATTTCACTGAAGATGAAATACAAAGTTTGCTAATGCACTTTGATTTTTTAAGAGATATGGAAAAGCAGTTAAATCTTTTGGAACACGCCATTTATTTGCATCCATTTAGTGTGAATTTTCATTTAGATTTAAGTAAGTTGTATTTGTATTTGGATGACAAAATGAAAGGTGAGGTATTTTTGAAAAAAGCTAAATCTTTGAATCCAATAAACTCTGAAACATTAAGCATAGAGGCCGAATATGCAATCGAGAATTTTAACTATGATGAAGCAGAAGTGCTTTTTTTAGAAGCTCTAAAGTATAGTAAAGAAGAAGATTTGGAATATCAAATTGAATTAAATATTTCGATTGCAGAATTTTATTTTGATATTTCTAAAGAAGAGAAAGCTTTTCAAGTAATGAAAAGAGCTATAAATAGACTCGGTATTGACAATTATTTGGGCAATTTTTTATTTTATCTTTACGAAAACTCTGAACAGCTAGAGAATGGTGTAGATTTTTTTAAGTTAAGGATAGACGAGTCGCCATATTCTTTTTTAGATTGGTATTATTTAGGAAAACTTTACCTTTCTTTGGAAGAGTACGACTTAGCAAAAAGTGCTTTTGAGTTTTGTCAAGCTATTGGGCACAATTCTTATACTGTCGATTTTGAGATAGGTCAAATTTTAGAGGCAAAAAATGAATATCAAAGTGCTATTAAAAGTTATTTAACAAATGACACTTATGTGAATAACGAAAAGTTTTGTATTCCAATTGCTCGATGCTATTTTGCATTGGATGATTTAGAAAATGCAAAGTATTATTTGGAACAATGTAATTTAAACCATTTTAACGATGATGAATGGTACACTTTGTATGGTTCAATTTATCTTAAAAAAGAGGATTTTAAACGCGCTTACCATTATTTTAAATCTGTTTTAATTAAATCTAACAATGATGACAGTGCGGTTATTGGTTCTTTTATATGTCTGTTTGAAATGAATAAAATGAAAGAATTAGCTAGTTTTTATGAAGAAACAATTGAGAGTAGGATTTTTTTCATGCAAGATTACTGGAAAGAACTTTTGAGCGTAATTAATGCGTTTGATATGGAAATTTTAGAAGAAAATTATGTGAATCATTTGTTGGAAGGAAAGATAGCCAATACAATTGAGTTGAACTATATATTAGCGGTTATTAATTTTGAGAAAAATCCAACACCGCATAAAAAGTCTATTATTATTAAAAATTTAATAGAAGATTTTGAAGAAAACTATGAAAACATAAGTTTAATTTGTCCCGAATTATTGTTGAATGATAAAGAAATAATAAAAATAATAGAACAGTATAAAAATACAAATCATGAATAAAGATATATTTAATCTAAGTCAGTTGCCTTTAAGAACTGAAAAACCACGAGAAAACGGACTGACCATGGTAATGGACAAAGGCTTAAGTTTGCGAGAGGCCGAAAATTTTATAGAAAGCGGCAGCCATTTAACGGATTTGTTAAAACTTGGGTTCGGGACAGCATATTCCACCCCACGACTGAAAGAAAAAATAGCACTTTATCAAAACGCAGGAATGAAAGTGTATTTTGGTGGCACACTTTTCGAGGCTTATTTGGTAAGAAATCAACTAAACGATTTTAAAAGAATGTTAAATACTTTGGGGGTAGATTTGGTTGAGATAAGCGATGGTTCAATAGAAATTGCCCACGAAAAAAAATGCGAATTAATCAGAGACTTTTGCAAGGATTTTACGGTTATTTCTGAAGTAGGGTCAAAGGATGCTGAAAAAATCATTCCGCCTTACGAATGGATAGAAATGATGGAAAAAGAAATTGAGGCTGGTGTTTGGAAAGTAATTGCCGAAGCCAGAGAGAGTGGAACTGTTGGCGTTTTTAGGGGCGATGGAGAGGTTCGTTCTGGTTTGGTGGCCGAAATTGTTAGAAAAATTCCTATAGACACTGTTATTTGGGAAGCACCTTTAAAAGCACAACAAGTTTGGTTTATAAAACTATATGGAACCGATGTAAATCTTGGAAATATTGCCCCTTCAGAGATTATAGCTTTAGAATCGTTAAGATTAGGACTCAGAGGGGATAGTTTCGACTTTTTCTTGAATAAATAAATGATACTGTCTAACAAAAATTGGCATAATGGATTAAACCCCAATTATGCCTTTTAGAATTAAAAAATAATTTGGTGTCAATCTTGTATTTTCAGTAAATAATAGTCCAAGGTTTTTGGACTATTATTTATACTTTAGCTATTTATAGCGTCATTAGCAGTTAAAAGCTGGTTTTTAACAGTTTCGCTAACGGGGCTCAATGGCATTCTTAGGAAAGATTGGCAAATACCTAGCTTTTCTAAAATAACTTTTATACCGCCCGGACTGCCATCTGCAAATATTAAATTCATTGCATCCAAAAGTTTGTAGTGCTGTATTTGTGCTTCTGTAAAGTTATTGTTCAACCCATTTTTTACCATTGTGCTAAATAGTTTTGGATAAGCATTTGCGATAACACTGATAACGCCATCCATTCCAAATGATAAGAAAGGCAGAGTGAAAGCATCATCGCCACTGATAACAGAAAAGTTTTCAGGTTTTTGATTAATGATATCCATACACTGAACAAAATTTCCGCTAGCTTCTTTTGTGCCTAAAATATTAGGGTGTTGTGCAAGTTTTAGTGTGGTTTCTGTGCTAATATTGCTGCCTGTTCTGCCTGGTACATTGTATAAAATGATAGGGAGAGGGGAGTTGTCGGCCAAAAAAGTGTAGTGATTGAAAATTCCATTTTGGTTTGGTTTGTTATAGTAAGGACTTACGCTCAAAATTGCAGAAATTCCATCTAGGCTTTCGTTTTTTATTTGCTCAGCAACTTTTAGTGTATCATTGCCACCAATTCCTAATATCAAAGGCAGTTTGCCGTTATTGATTTTAATAACATGGTCGATAATATTTCTTTTTTCAGAGGCAGAAATTGTTGGACTTTCCCCGGTAGTGCCCATAATTACTAAATAATTTGTGCCATTTTCAATTTGATGATTTACTAGTTTTGTTAATCCGTTAAAATCAATTGTTAGGTCAGCATTAAAAGGAGTAACCAAAGCCACACCAGTTCCTTTTAGTTTTTGTGATATAATATGTGCCATTTTTTTATGTTATTTTATTAAGATAATTGCCAATTTCAATCAAGTAGTTTTCAACTAAGTCTGCGCCATTTGGTTTAATCATTATTTCGTAGAATAAAATATTATTAGAGTCAGAATAAGGCCCAATTCTAAAGGAAGCTTTAGAAAAGCAGCTAATTGTATCAATCCACTTATTGCCGCCTATTTTACCATTTATTAGCATGTCAAATGGTTTATTTAACAATGCTTTTAATGCGGGCGATTTGGGAGCACCAAAAAGATTGAAATCATTTTTGCAAAATAATTGGTATAAGTCTGTTGACACAAAGTCTTTAGGTAGTTTTTTTAGATTGTAAAAACATACAAATGTAATGTCTTTGCCTGCATTTCTATACTCATGTCCAAATGTTTTCAGCTCTTCAATATCTGATTTGGAAAGTTCATTGTCCCAAATTATTACAACAGAATTGACTTGTTTTAGAGGCAAAACAAATCTTTTTGTGGTCGATTTTTTTTCTTTATTTATGAGAGAAACAAATTTCAAGATAATTTTATTTAAAGCACTTCAAAGGTAAGCATTTTGAATTTTTATCAAAACTAATATTAATTTTTCTGTTAGTTTTTATTTTATCCTATCTAATAATGCAATTTTAACTTCATTTTTAAAAGGGAAAACATAAATTATTGATAGTCCGCCTTCTTTTAGTCTCCATTTTTTCAGAAGGTCTGTGCTGTTATAATTCAAACCTCTTACTTTAATGTTTATTTCTTTAATATTCGCTTGCTTTAAGTATTTTTCGAAAGATTTATCCGATTTATCAAAAATGGAAATGACTTTGAATTTCTTTCCAATAAATCTATCAATATTTGATTCCGACATGTAAAAAGGCACTTTAATATCTATTGATTTTAGGTTTAATTCAGATGCATAATCATTGTTAAGTCTCATTTTCACGATACTTGCCCCCAAATCATAAAAGTAGGGCAGTTTTAAATCCTGAAGTTTTTCCATCCGTGTACTTAATGTATCCTTTTTTATGGAATAGGAAATTGTTTTTTGATCGTCAATATCAATGCAATGATATTCACAATCGTTTTCATTTTTTAAGTTGATATGGAGCAATAATTCTTTCATTTCTCCTTTATAGCTAAGAGAATAGCAATTTGTAAGCGGAGGGAGCTCAATGTGCGCCATTTTTATATCATATAATGGCGAGCATTTTATTAGTATGTTATCGCTAATTTTGGACAATTCGGGAAACATTTTTATAACATTGGGTAAATGCTCGCTCAGTAAAATCTCTTTTTTGCCTGTTCCTCTTCTGTCAGGATCAATATAAATGTAATTGAATTTTTTCTCTGAATTTTGAAGAATAAAATCCTCTGCATTCTGAGTTATCCGTTCAATATTAACACAGTTTAGGTTTTCAAAATTATACATTGCAATTTCGTTAAGTTCAGCATCTTTATCTGTAGAGATTACGGTTTCAAATGTTTTTGAAAATGCCCAATCGTCAACACCAAGTCCTCCTGCCAAAATGAGGATGTTGCTGCCCGAAAACAAGTTAGATTTTAGTATTGCAATGCTTTCTGCGGTGGACTGCTCAAAACTTTTTTGAGTGAAAATGCAATTGTTTTCCTTAAATGTTGGCAGTTTTAGGTGCGCTTTTTTTTCAAGTTTTATGTTTTCAATGATTATATTAAGGTCTGCCTTTCCAATCTTTTTGTTATAGATTAAGCTATCAATATTATTTAGAGCCGATTGTTTAATGTAATATTGAATGTTTTTAAAATCCATTATAGAGCAGTTATTATTTGTTGAAAAGTGCAAAATTAAGACATTGTAAGTTTTTTAAACTATTTTTTTAAAAAATGAAATAAAAATATTATTTTCGTATTTTATATAATTAAAATGAAAAACCTTTTAAAAATCAGTGCTGTTCTTGTTCTTATTGTTGCGCTCACTTCGTGTGGAGGAAGAAAAGACAGATGTCCTACTGTTATGACGAATCCAGCTTCGCAAAACGCTATTTCTTAATTACTACATTTTTATGAAGTGGCATCCTTTGTCAGATTTAGCTCAAATCGACATTTTGATTAATGAGTCTAAAAGTCAGACTTTGGCTATTTTCAAGCACAGCACTCGTTGCTCTATCAGTTTTTCTGTAAAAGACAGGTTTGAAAGAAACCACACCTCTGAACTTGATGCTGTGAAATTTTATTATTTAGATTTGATAAATCATCGTGATGTATCTAACGCATTATCTACAACTTTTTCTGTTCATCATGAATCCCCTCAACTTTTACTTATAAAAGATGGAAAATGTGTTTTCTACGCAAGTCATTATGACATCGGTGTGAAGGATGTTTTAGGCCATATTTAACATTTTATTCTCTGAATTTCGGAATAATATTTTTAGTTTATTGATATGAATTAAAAATCACATTGGTATAACTTTCTATAAGCATTATTCCATAAAAAAAGCCCTGAAAATTTCAGGGCTTTTTTAAATCTTTTGATTAAAAGAAACTGATTAGTGAGCAGCTGGTGCTTCAGTAGGCAGGAGTCTCAGTAGCAGGAGCTTCAGTAGCAGGTGCTTCAGTAGCTGGAGTCTCAGCAGGAGCTTCAGTTGCTGGAGCTTCTTGAGAAGTTTCTTCTTGTTTAGTTTCTTCAGTTGCAGCGCTGTTACAAGCTGTAAATGCGAATGCTGCGATAGCAATAATTAATAATTTTTTCATTTTTTTATAATTTGTTTTTAAATAAAATCGATGCAAAAGTAATGTATTTTTCTTATTATAAAAAATATTTTTATTTATTTTTCTACAATCACTTTTTTAACCGCTTGATGATTACCAGAATTTAGTTTTATAAAATAGATACCTTGACTCAATCCTTCAATGCTTATGAATTTTCCATCATAAACAGAGTCGATAAGTTTTATAGTTTGCCCCAATGAATTTACTATTTCCATTTTAAAAGGATTGCCGGATTTTAATCCTAAGTCTATTTCAAATGATTTTTTTGCAGGATTTGGGAAAACATCCATCGATAAATTATTTTCTAAATCTTTAATATCCATTCTAAAACTTGTAGAAAAATTATAAATAATTGAAGTGCCAAAATCTGCTTGAAAACTTTTTGCTACACCGCCAGCTACTAGATTTCTTATTCTTAAAAAGCCTGTTCCATCGTTTGTGTTTGCCCACCAATACAAACCATCTTTGTTCAATGGATTGCTGCTTGGCCCAGGTCCATCATCAAAAAATGAAAGTGTGTAACAAATGTTGTTGTCTAAATAAACAGTGTCTTTGTATAATGTATTAGAATTAAAAGCGATTTTATTTCTAATTACTTTGCCTTGCGCGTCTTTTAAAGTGTAATAATTTTCTGTGGGCGCATTATTAGATTTGAATTCTATTACAATGGCGTTCGGTAAAACATTGGTATTTGTTATTTTGCTGTGCGCAATGTTGTCGTTTCTATATTCATCTTCTTTGCCATTTACTTTTGTAATATTTACAAAAAACTGGTCGTTTGCGCCTTGCCAATTATAGATTGCTTCCAGGTTTAGGATTTGCGATTCTAATGGTTTAATATTGCAAGGCACCCATATTTTTTGGATAACGCCACCAACTTTGCCATATTCAAAATCTAATCCCGTAACGGTTTGTTTACCCATGTTTTTTACTTTTATGATTGGGGCTCCGCAAGTGGGATTATATCTCAAACTTTGAAACTCTGTGGAAGGTGCTAAAATATTTTCTAAATCCACATCCAATTCTTTTTGGTTGTTTTTTGTAAAAAAAGAATATGTTGAAACGCTGTAATTAGCAGAATTGTTGCCGCTAACATAATCTTCCATATTAAAAGAAAATGAGTGTTTGTTGGTGTCTTTCATATTTACATACACATTGTCAGGAATTACTATTTAGCCTGGACACCAGCCCGCTCTGTCATAAAGCCAAGTGCCAGCTTGGGGATACAAAGGATTAAGTCCACAATCATCTCTCCAAACATTTTTTTCGGAAATTAAATTATTGTCGAGTAATAACTTTCTTTTTTTACTGCAAAATTCAGAACAGTTTTCGGTGTTGTCCATTCCGTGTCCCGATTGCGTTGTTTTAAATGTAACAAAATCTGAACCATTTGGTATTTTAAATTCAATATCGGGAACAACAGTTTTGAAAGGTGTGTTTGAATTTCCATAAGGTGCATTCACCTGATGAAACTCTTGAACACCTATGGGCAAAAGGGCAGGAGTTCCTTTTATAAATCTAAAATCTAGGTTAATCGTCCAACCACGGTCGTTGTTGGCTTCATATCCTGTGTGTTTATAAATAATTTGCACGGAGTCATGCAGTAACGCAGCAAAATCAGTAATGTCAAATACCCATGCGTGTTTCCAATTTTGGGCACTCGTCCAATAAAATCCGTAAGGGGTAATAAATCTGCCTAATTCATAATGCAAACTGTCGCCTGTAACGCCTCCCTTTTTTCCAATATAAATATGATTCAAATAATCCCATTCGCCACATTTTAAACCTGGTGCGCAACCCATTTCCAGCGTTAAGAGCACTTTTCTATAGGACACTACATTTTTTGGAAACTCGCCCCAAGCCGCATAATTTGTGCTGCCAGCAGATGGATTGGTTTTTATGACAACTTTGTTATGTGTATTAACGGTTACTGTGTCTTGTGCATTGGTGTGAAAAGTGCCAAAAATTAGAATTGCTAAAAGATTAATTGTTTTCATTTTGATTTTGATTTAAAAAATTGAGGTAAGAGGTAACATGTCTGCCTTTTTTGGTTTCATAAATATCGGCAATTATAACTAAAATGCCAGTTTCTTCCACATCGCCAAAATGATGGTTTGTGCAGGTAGGAAAGGTTTTCATTGTTGGACTTGTGTTCATATAAGCATTAAAAAGTGGCGGAATATTTTCGCCTAATTCTCTCACTTTCTGGTTCAACAAATGGTGTCCCTCTTTATAATCTAGTGGTTTTACAGCATTTAGAAACTCTGATGTGTCGTGCGTTAAACCCGTTGGATTTTCCACACTTATTAAATTTTCGTTGTCAGGGAAAAAATGGTGCATAAAGGTTAAAATTAAATCGCGCGCTTCTCTCTGAAAATGGGTGTACATGGTTACTTTTCCAAAAAAGTAATGAACTTGAGGGTTAATGATAATCAAAGCTCCCAATCCATCCCAAAGATTGTCTAAGCTAAACAAGCCTTTTCTGTTTGTGGCGCTTGGTTGGTATTTTGGTTGAACAAATGAACGGCCCAATTCTATCGTACTTAAAAAATAATAGTTGTTCATTTTTTCACTAAATTCATATATTTCGGTTGTGGCTAAATGATAAGAACCGTCTGCCTGTCTTGCATTTATGGTTTCGATAAAACGATAGCCGCCAATAATCTCTTGGTCTTCTGGTTGCCAAACTATGAGTTGTTTATAGGCACAATTGCCATAATCAAACTCGTCTAAATCGCAATCTTTTCCTGTGCCTCCGCCTGCCGCTCTAAAAGATTCTTCTCTCAAGCGTCCTATTTCTCTCAGAACATTGGGCGCTGTGTGGCAATCTACGATATATAATGAATTTCCACCATTGTTGGTGGGTCTTATGAATGCTTGTGGGCTAAGCTCCTTGATTAATATGTTTTTATCTATTGGTGAAATGATTTCTTGCATAAATGCTTAAAATAAGGGGGTAAAGATATAAATAATTTTTATGTTTGTTTAAATTGATGATAAAAACTTTCGAAATCTGCTTCAGGGTTGTCTTTTAGAAGATAAACAAAATGTCGCATGGCATTGGCTATTTTATGATGTTCGCCTATGTTTTTTATCAACCAAGCGGGAATTGGTTTGCCGAAATAAATAGTAATCACTCGGCCTTTTTGTTTAAACATTTCTGAGGGTAGAAGTATCATTTCTATGTTTAATTTAATGCCAAGTTTTTTTCTCCATCTTGCTATATTATAAAAAAGTTTGCTGTTATTTCCATCAATAAAACAAGGAATTACATCGCTGCGATATTTTACAGATTTGGTTATAAAACTCTTGTGCCAGGTTAAATCCATTATTTTTCCATGGTTTTTGCGCGATACCAAGCCGGCAGGAAAAATCAGGGTGGCGCCATCGGATGCAAATTGGTTTTCTACCTCTAGTAATGATTTTTTTAAATTAGAACCTAGTTTATTTACACCTAAAAAAATGTTTTGCAAAGGTTTAATATTCATTAAAATATCATTCACAATAAATCGAACATCGGGGCGGATTCTGTGCACTTCGCTTATAAATCCCATGCCATCTAGGCCACCAAGGGGATGATTGGAAATTAAAATAGTGCTTCCTTTTTGAGGGATATTATGCTCGTGTTTGGATTGCATTTTTACACCAATTTCATCGAGAACAGCCCTTGCAAAATCAACGCCTTTCTTGCCTCGCGACACATCAAGCACTCTGTTCATGTCTTTTTGATGAATGATGCGCTCAAATAAGCCAAACACAAAGCCCGGAATCCACTTAGCCAACTTAGGATTTTTATCGTAAAATACTTTTTTTATATCTAATGGTGGTATTTCGTCTTCGCTTACATTCATGCTGCGAATATCGATATTTTAATTTTATTTTCACATATTTTTAAAAAAGCATTATTTTTGACCCATGTCTGAAATCAATTTACCTTTTAATTTTAATGAATGGATAAAAGAAAACCGTCATTTGCTAAAACCACCCGTGGGAAACAAAAACCTAACAATTGGCGCTGGCGATTTTATAGTAATGGTTGTTGCTGGACCCAATGCTCGCAAGGATTATCACTATAACGAAACCGAAGAGTTTTTTTATCAGTTGGAGGGAGAAATTAATGTAAGGATTCAAAAAGATGGCAAAGCAGTAGATGTTCCGCTAAAGGCTGGGGACATGTTTTTGTTGCCTGCCAAAGTGCCGCATTCGCCTGCCCGATCGGAAGGTTCTTTGGGTTTGGTGATTGAAAGGGTGCGCGCTGGAAAAGGATTTACAGACGGTTTGCTTTGGTTTTGCGAAAACTGCAACCATCCTTTACATTCAGCTTATTTTGAATTGGAAAACATAGAAAAAGATTTTTTGCCTAGGTTTAAGGCGTTTTATGGAAGCGAAACGCTGCGAACTTGCACCAAATGCAACACCGTGATGGCTACTGACGAAAAGTTTGTATGATATGTTAATAGTTTTACATAAACATTCGCCTCCATCATGTTGCCTTTTAACATTACTTTCGATTTTACCATCGGTTCACAATTCATAATTCCTAATTAACTATTGAATTTCTATTAAATTTGCACCCTTATTATGAAACAAATCATTGAATGTGTACCTAATTTTAGCGAAGGCAAAAACCCGGAAATAATAAAACAAATTACCAATGCGATAAGCTCTGTAGAGGGGGTTTCTTTGTTGCATGTGGACATGGGGAATGCCACAAACAGAACCGTTGTTACCTTTGCTGGCGAGCCCAAGCAGGTGGTTGAAGCAGCGTTTTTGGCCATAGAAAAAGCGTCCGAATTGATCGATATGCGCCAACACAAAGGCGAGCATCCGAGAATGGGCGCTACAGATGTTTGTCCGCTTGTGCCTGTTTCGGGCATTGGCATGGATGAGTGTGCAAAATGGGCGACTATTTTGGCTGAAAAAGTGGGCAAGGAACTGAAAATTCCAGTCTATTTATATGAAGATGCGCAGGCTGACAAAAACCGATCTAACCTTTCAGTTATTAGAGCAGGCGAATACGAAGGTTTTGTCCAAAAAATTAAATTGCCTGAATGGAAACCTGATTTTGGACCAGTGGAATTGCCTTTAAAATGGGGGGCTACCGTTATTGGCGCCAGAGATTTTTTAATTGCTTATAACATCAATCTTAATACAAAATCAACTCGAATTGCTAACAGAATTGCTTTTGATGTAAGAGAGCAAGGGCGTGTGAAAAGGGAAGGCAACCCAATAATAGGAAAGATTGTGAAGGATGAAAATGGCGAGGATGTTAGAATTCCTGGCACATTAAAATCTGTGAAAGCTATAGGTTGGTACATTGAGGAATATGGCATGGCGCAAATCAGCATGAACCTCACCAATTATAAAATAACGAGTGTGCATCAGGCTTTTGATGAGGTTTGTAAAAAAGCAGATGAACGAGGGGTGAGGGCAACAGGCAGCGAGCTTGTGGGTCTTGTGCCTTTAAATCCTTTGTTGGAGGCAGGCAAATATTATTTGGCAAAACAGGGGCGAAGCCTTGGTGTTAGCCAAAAAGAACTGATAGAAATAGCGGTTCAGTCTATGGGATTGAACCAATTGTCGCCTTTCGTAGCCGAGGAGCGAATTATAGAATATGTTTTGAATAAAAACGAAAACCGACTCTTGGTTAAGCTAAGTGTAGAGGCTTTTATGAACGAAACGGCAAGCGAAAGTCCTGCGCCAGGTGGCGGTTCGGTGAGTGCTTTGTGTGCCACAATGGGCATAAGTTTGGGGGCTATGGTTGCTAATCTTAGCGCAGACAAAAGAGGGTGGGAGAGTCAAACAAAAGCGTTTTCGGCTGTTGCAGAAAAAGCACAGAAACTAAAAGAAGAATTGCTGTTTTTGATAGATGAAGACACCTATGCTTTTAACCAAATTTTAGCCGCCATGCAGTTGCCAAAAACCACCGAGCCAGAAAAGGCTGCAAGAAATCAAGCCATTGAAGAGGCCTCTGTTTTTGCTACCGAAATCCCACTAAAAACTATGGAAAAAGCCTTCGAGTGTGTGCCAATTATTAGCCAAATGATAGAAAAAGGCAATCCCAATAGCATTACCGATGCTGGTGTGGGTTTGTTGTGTATCAAAACCGCTGTTAGGGGGGCATATTTTAATGTAATGGTCAATGCCAAAGGGCTAAAAAATCAAGTGTTGGCAAAAGAAATGTCCGAAAAAGCAAAAGCAATTCTTAAAAATAACCATGTGCAAATAGATGCAGCTTTGCAAGCTGTAGAAAAAGCAATCGATTTTTAAATCAGTATTTGAAAATGGATATTGAAACTTTCAGAGCATTTTGTTTAAGTAAAAAAGAGGCAACAGAAGCTTGCCCTTTTGGCCCCGATACTTTGGTTTTTAAAGTTTGCAACAAGGTGTTTGCTTTGTGCAGTATCAGCGATTTTAAAAGTATTAATCTAAAATGCGAACCCGAAAAAGCCATTGCGTTGCGTGCAAATTATGAACAAGTGAAACCTGGTTTCCACATGAACAAAAAACATTGGAACACGGTGCATTTAGAGGGATTGAATACTCTTTTTATTCAAGAAATGATTAACGACAGTTATACAGAAGTGGTTAAAATATTGCCCAAAACCATTCAGAAAACCTTATTTGCCGGTTGAAATTCAAAGCCTTGATAATTGCTTTTCTATTGCTAAATGCGGCTTGTATTCACACCAGCCGAATTTTTAAATGGGGATTGCCCGCACAAAATGATATTGATAAATTTCCTAAACATGCGCTAAAGAAAAGCAATCCCCCATTTGTTTTTGCTAAAGATGGGCAGTTGATAGAAAAACATGTGCATGGGTATTTGGACAATT
>JBDNIM010000288.1:0-10084 GCA_041688295.1 Bacteroidia bacterium | reverse complement strand
ATTAAAAGAATTATTTTTTTACTAAACAAAATAGGGCGGGTATTTACAAGCAGCTTTTCCATAAACATAAAAAAATTTCCGTACTTTCAAAAACTAATTAATTTTTTTTTAATCAAATAACTTTTGTCGCTTTCCTTTGCCGCTTTAAAATAATCAATATAATTTATTGAATGTGATATTTTTTCAAGATTAAGATTTTCAATGTAAAATACATTTCTATTGTTAATAATTAGTTTTGTATATGGATCTAATAATGGGTAATTAAAATCTTTTATATTAGAGCCTATTTTTACATCTTTTTTAATAGAACCCATAACTAAAATGCCAATATTAAATTCATTTAATAAGTTTAAGTTTAAATTCATATCAATTTCAAATTTATACAAATTAACATCAAAAACATTAAAATCTTGTGTAGTTAAACTATCGTTTTTCTTTTTAAATAATACGTAAAGTGTATCTTTGTCTATATAACATGCATTAGGTCTGACAATATTGTCATCGATAACTTGAGCGTTTTCTATCGATTCGTAATTATGGAGAATGTGATATTCCTTAGAAATTCTCTCTAAACTATCAATGATTTTTGCATCATTCTTTCTAAAAGCACTCGTTTTAGTAATTCTGTTTTCAATATTTGTAACATGAAAACTAAACTCATATGGCATCATAGTAACTAGGTATTTTTCAGATACATCAATAAATTTTTGATATTCAACTATATTTAAAATATTGCATTTTACCTTTTTTGTAAAAAACAATAACTCTTGTTTAAAATCAATCAAATTAAATAATATAACTTCACTGGATCTTTTATTGGTTTTTGGACTAAAAAGATTATTGTAAAAGTATACTTTTGCACTAGAATTTATTTTTAGTTCATTTAGGGTTACATTGGAATTTATTTTATGTTTTTTGCCTTGTTGTAATTTATTTGCAATATAGAAGTAATTGTCCCTTAAAAGTATAATTAAAAATTTATTGCTTTCGTCTAAATACAAATCAAAATCTATTATATCTTTTTTCTCAATGCCTAGATCACAATTGAATGTTTCAGATTTTATTATTTTTAAATTAAAATCAAGAATGTCTATTTTTATTGAATCTTTTATGAAATATTTATTGAGAATTAGGATATTTTCATTATTTTTTTTTGTTAATGTTTCGTTTTTTGAATTATTTATTTGAAAGAAACAAAATTGACAATTACAATTATTGGAAACATATAAAACCATAGCAAGAAGTATTGTTTTTATCATATTTATTATAAATGAGTAATTATGACACGAGTAATTAATTACTCGTGTCATAATTAATGATGTTAGTTTATTCTGTCAACTTGCATCAAGCTATTAATATTTTCGCCATTGGCATCTTCAGAGTAAGCCCAAGTTAAAACATAATTTCTTACAAAACCATTATTATCAGTAAAACTGTAATTATGAGTTCCGTTAAGAGTTCCACTTACTATGGCATTTAAAGCATGCTGAATACCAAGATTACCCTGATTGACATCTGTTTGGTCAGGAAGGTCGCTAGGGTCAGTCGGTTGTTTTATTATAGCAACTGGACAAGTTTCTCTTCCTGGATTTGAACAACTTATACAGTATCCATTTGTAACAGTCCCGTCTGGTGAAGTAGAAGAACATCTGGCTCTTGAAGTAGAACTGTAACCGTTCCTTCCTCCGTTTAAGGTTTCTCTTTTTATTACTATTGCATTTGTAATATTAAAAGTACAGTAAATAGCAATTATTAAAACTAGTTTAATTAATTTTTTCATTTTT
Source organism: Bacteroidia bacterium (assembly GCA_041688295.1). GTDB lineage: Bacteria > Bacteroidota > Bacteroidia > NS11-12g > UBA955 > JABMMZ01. The sequence continues at coordinate 8,300 of JBDNIM010000288.1, read as the reverse complement.
GATTTTTTGATTTTTTTGATTTTTTTTGCTTACTCTCACCATTTTCAGCTAACTGGGTTTCGAGGTCGGGTGAGCTGCAGTCTCTTTCGCCTTCCAATGGTTACAAATTAAATAAAAAGGTTTCATTGCTCAAAGGGAACGGTTTTTCCAATCATTAAGTACTTTAATTTGATTTGAAATAAAAAGTAAAAACATAGATGGAGCCTGAGTATTTTTGTTCGCTAGCAACCGTTAATTTATTATCATTTAGTTCAATGATTTTGAGTTTGCTACCTCCTTCTTCTATATATGTATCATTATTTGTAAAAAACCAAGTGTTCTCTCTATTTTGAGGTGCATTAGGACTACATTTAGTTGGACCTTCATCATAAATTACTGTACTGTCTTTAAAATATTTTATAAAATTATCTTTTTCACAATCTGAGTAATTTTCATATAAGTCACTAACATATTTATTATTGATCTTAAATGGTGGATTTACAGTAGCAGAATAAATTTTCCATTCTTTGTTAAGAATGTAATCATTAGCATTTTTGGTATTAAAATTTTCTTTTTTGTCCTTTTTGCAATTTGTTAATAAACAAGCAGAAATGAATATTATTAAAGTTAAGTTTATTCTATAGGAAAGCATATTTTATCTATTTTTATTATTTGGGGGTGTATTACTTTTAAGTAGGCATCTAATTGGTTGACATTATAACCAGTGCATTTTATATTATCTCTTGATATTGTTATGATACCCTGTTCATTTTCAAAAAAGATATTTTCTAATAAAAAAAATGAATAGTCCATATACGTGTTTTTTAAATTACCCAATTTATATTTGTTTATGAAATTATCACTTTCTTCCTTGCTTTTTGAAACGATTAATATTGGGAATTTGGGATTTATTCCTTTAGTTGCTAATTCACTTAAAAATATGCCTGTTTTATGAATACAACTAGGGCAAACATTTGAAGTAAATAGAGTTACAATGGTATCTTGTTTTAATAAATTTAAAGATATACGATTCAAATGTTCGTTTAGTTTTTTCTCTTTTTCAATTATAGAAGTTTTATTATTAATTGCATTTTCAATATTTAGTAATTTAGATTTTGGCTTTAATTTGAACTTAATAATATAATTAAATTGACTGTCTGCTGAAGATCTGGAAATATCTAAAGCATAAAAACTGTTGTTATTAGCACCACATAACAACATTTTATCATTAAGTTCATTTGTAACTCCCAAGCTTTCAAAGTCCTTATTAAAAATTGCGTAAATTTTATTTTTTGAAAAACTAGAATTTTCATCAGAAGCCATTTTTACACCTCTTAAAATCAAATTGCTGTTTTCAGAAGTAATAATGTTGTCAAATAAGTAGCAGTTTTTTAATAATTTGTTTTTTAAATTTAAAAAACTGTCGGTGTTTCCTAAATAGCTTAAATCTATTGATTTTATTACAGGTTTATTGTCTGAAAAGTTATAATGAATGACATCTTTGGAACCTTCAAATGACAATAAGAAAGAGTTTTTGTCATAGTAACTTAATGATGGATACAAGATTTCTGTTAAATAAGGATTTATTGAATCTATAAATACATTGTTGATATTACTAAACTTACTTTCAAGTAATTCTGAACTTAGTTTGCTGCTTTTGGTTCGTAAAACTAATAAATTATTGGTGTTTGATCTTAAATTTGAGTTAATTCCTCTTAGATTTCCATTTAATAATGTTATGTAAAAAGTTGTGTCATTTTTATTTATTGCTGGTTTTGAAAATTTAGGAAATAACCAAACACCATTACCTTTAAGCAATTGTTTTACGCCTTTTTCATTTTTAGAATTTTTTTCAGTTAAAAGGAAACCTAGTTCGGTGTTAAAAGGATATGTAACCTTCCCATTATTTATATTTACTAATCCTATTTTATAGTCAACAATTGGGTCGTATGATTCAAAATAAAAAGCGATAGTTGAATCGTTTAAATAGTTATAACAAAAATTCCATGGGTGATAAAATTTATTTTTTTTATTTTTCACTATTTCAATAATTTTGTGGGTATTGCTTAAAGTATTGGTTACAATTATAAATCCTGAATCTCCCGAATATTGAATTACTTTATTATGGATATTGTCAAAATCAAATAAATTGTCGGTTTTGAAAACTTTTTTTATTTTGATAGTATCAATTTCTGTCATTGCATAGAGATAGAATGTTGAGGTTTTAGGTGTAGTATTGCAACATAAAATAATAATCACAAAAGCACTTAAAATAAATGAAGTGCTTTTGTGAATATATGTATATTTGTTTAACAACATACTATAACAACATCTCCATTAGGTTCAGGCATTGTAACATCACAATCAGACCCATCATCATAACATGCCCAAGGCATATGTGGTAATGGGTTAGAATGCCATTTTCTAGTACAATTGTTTCCTTCTTGTCTTGCTTCTGCCGAGCTTGAAAATTTATAAATATAAATAGAATTTCCAAATTTGGTAAATCGATAAATATTTGTATAACCACTAAAATAAGGGGTATAAGTGGCTGGAACGGTAGAAGCAGTCCAGCCTGTTGATAATAGTGTATTTTCAATTTCTGCTAAAGAGTAAACATAGCCAGGTGGCGGCCCGCCATCATCCTTGTCTATATAATTATTTTGAGTTGTTTCATTAACATTATTTGTAATTTTGTCTTTTTTACATGAGTAAAAAGAAAATAATAGTGTAAGAGTTAAGATACTTAAAATTAATTTTTTCATTTTTCATTTTTGATTTTTTTTTTATTTTTTTTTGCTCACTCTTGCCATTTTCAGCTAATTGGGTTTCGGGGTCGGGTGAGTTGCAGTCTCTTTCGCCTTTCAACGGCAACAAATTAAAAGAAAGTTTTTCATTCTACAAAGAAAATAATTTCCTTTTAACACAAAAAAAGAGTGTTGATTTTATTCAACACTCTTTTTTAAAACGATTTTTTTGGTTAAGAGTTTAAAACAACCCTCCTAATACTTGGTCCGTCCAATTTGTTTTGGTGAACAAAAACTAACAACGCTTCGTTCACACTATTGTAAACATCCCAATAGTTTTCTGGTGTGCAATGCGGACGAATAGCAATTTGATAACCACCTTCTACAAAATTAGACAATCCAACAAAAGCAACTGGCTCTTTCAAAATTTTTGGATTTGAACTCAACATCCCCTGAATTTTAACTTTCAAGCTTTCTAGGTCATATCCACCATCCACTTTTAAATTTAAATCTACTCTCACAATGCCGTTTTTATTAAAATTAATAATGGTGCCATTAGATAAAATACCATTGGGAAGTATTACCGTTTGCAAATCTGGCATTAATAAAATAGTATTGAATATTAGAATTTCTTTAACTTCGCCTCTCATACTTTGAGCTTCTATAATATCGCCAACTTTAAAGGGTTTGAAAACTAGAATAAGTACCCCGCCAGCAAAATTGCTCAAACTGCCTTGCAAAGCCAAGCCAATTGCCAAGCCTGCTGCTCCCAAAATGGCTATAAAAGAAGTGGATTGCAAGCCAAGCATTCCTGCAACAGTTATAAACAATAAGACTTTTAATCCTACTGTTACCAAGCTTTTCAAAAAAGATTGTAAAGAAACTTCTAAATGCCTTTTTTGTAGGCCAAGCACTAAAATCCTCCCTATTTTTTTAATAAGCCACAGCCCAATAATTAATGCAAATATAGCAGTTGCTAGCTTTGGCGCAAATATTATTGCCCAAGCTTTTAAGTTTTCTATTACTATTTGTAAATTCATAGATTATAAGCAATCAAATATCTTGCCAAAGTGGGAAAATTGAGATGTAAAAATTACTTGCTGTTCTTCGCAAACTTCATTTGTAAAACATTTACCAAAAAGGCAAAGAACATTGAGAAGTAAATGTATCCTTTAGGTATTGCAACATCAAAACCCTCTGCTATTAAAGTGAAACCAATCATAATTAAAAAGCTGAGCGCTAAAATCTTGAAAGATGGATGTTTGGAGATGAAATTGCCAATAGGTTTCGCTGCAAAAAACATCACCCCAACAGAAACAATTACTGCAACATACATTACCCAAAGCTCTTTTACCAAACCAACTGCCGTAATGATAGAATCAATAGAAAAAACCATGTCCAAAATTAAAATTTGAAGTAACAAATCTTTGAATTTAGGTTTTTTGATTGTTTTTATTTTATCGCCTTCTTCCTCCGTTTTATGATAAATCTCCTTTGTGCTTTTATAAATTAGGAACATGCCACCTACCAATAAAATAATATCTTTACCTGATATTTCGTTTTCTAGAACGGTAAATAGAGTTTGTTCTAATTTCATTATCCATGCCACAACAGCCAATAAGGCCAAGCGCATAAACATAGCTAAAAAAATACCCAATTTTCTAAGTTTATGGCGTTGTTCTTCTGGCAGTTTATCGGCCAAAATAGAAATGAAAATAATGTTATCGATACCTAACACTATTTCCAAAGAAATTAGTGTAAAGAGTGAAATTATGGTGTCTATCATGATGGTTTTATAAGTATAATATTGCTAATTTAATTTCGGGGTAAGTAAATTTTCCTTTTAAATGGTTAAAAATAGGCCCCATTTGAAGCTTGTCTGCTGGCATTATTTTGCTAGCAACCAATTCATCAACGGCTGTTTTTATGCTCAAAATCAAAAATGGATCGGGGCTGTAAGCTTCAATATTCACATCTGGATAAGATTCCTTTATTTTTTGCAAATGGTTGATTATGGAGTCTGCTGCTAAACCTCTTTCTTCGGCAATTTCTTTTATATTTTTGCCTAGTTTTATCAAATCAATTGTAATTTCGTAAGTGTTTTTCTTACTCAATTTTGCTTTTTCTTTGTTTTTTGCTTGTTGTATTTCGTTAGGGTCTGTTAAGCCACCGCATGACCTCACAAAACCATCATGCAAGGGCAATAAACTCTCAATTGTTAAATTCACTTCGGCCTCTTTAGAAAGCTGTTTGAATCTAGCATCTGCTCGCATAGCCAGCTCATCCACCTGCAAAGCCATGCTGTTAAAGCCTTTTAAAAGCATGCTTTCAATATTTTTTAATCTGCTTAAAGCAACATAGCCTTGTCCTCTTTCAAAAGTTCTAGTTAGGTCAATTTCTGCAGCATCTATGGTCATTCCTTGGCTTTTATGTATGGTAATGGCCCAAGCCAAACGCAAAGGTACCTGATTAAAAGACGCCAATGTTTTACCTGTTTCATCTTGAATTTTCCACTCCTCAGGCTCGGCTTCAATCTCATTGCCCGATTTCACCTTTACAAGCGGAAATCCATTTTCTGTAAATCCTATAACATCGCCAATTGTCCCATTCATAAAACCTTTGTCATAATTATTTTTTATGAACATTACTTTTGCCCCAATTTTTAGCTTAAGCTCTTCATCTGTTAAAACAGATTTTTTCAACAATTCAAGCAAATTTGGAGAGCCTTTTGTGCTGGCCCAAAAAGCTTTGCTTTCGTCTTTCAAAGCGGCTAATTGAGTGCTGTTTTCCCTATCCACATCAACATTATGGGTGTAAAGCTTTGTGGGTTTGGTGGCTTTCATTTCGTTGTTTGCAGCCGATTGCAGTATGTCGAAAGCATATTCATCTATTTCGCCACTTCTAATTTGGTTTAATATATCATTTAGGGCGTTGTCGTTTTGACGGTATTGTTTGTTTAAATAGCAAATTGTTAGTTCGGCATCTAACCATGACTCGCCCATAAAAGCAAACAACTCTCGGCTAGGCTCTTGTCCATTGCCAATTGGTGGCAATTGAAAAAAATCGCCTGATAAAACAATTTGAACACCTCCAAAAGCGGTTTGATTTTCTTTAAAAAACTTAAGCACTTGGTTCACTAAATTTAGCTGATTTTTATGCAGCATCGAAATTTCATCGATGATTAAAACCTTTACCAAATTCATTTTATCTCGCAAGTATTTTCGTGCTTTTAGCATCATCAATTCTTGCAAAGTAATTACATTTTTAATGCCAATACCCGACCATGCATGAATCGTCATGCCATTCATGTGGGTGGCGGCAATGCCCGTGGAAGCCGTAATAGCAACGGGCACTTTTCGTTCTTTTAAATACTCAATGTATTGGTTAAGAACATAAGTTTTGCCTGTGCCAGCCGAACCAGTTAAAAATACATTTTTCCCTGATTTTAAAATTGCTAAGGCCTGTTCTTGCTCCATTTATTGAAAAAAAATCCTAGTGGATAATAGAAATTCTGCGAATAGTGCTATTCTCGGAATTTGAAACTTTAATGAAATACAATCCAGGTTTAAAATCAGCGGTATTTAATACTGCTTGATTCTCATCGATGGTTTGATTAAAAATAACTGCGCCTGCAAGGTTAAATATTTGTAGATGAAAACCTGCGTTTGTGTTTTTAATGTTTAAAATTTCTGAACATGGATTGGGGAAAATACTTAAATCCAATGTATTAGAGGTACTAATATTACTTGAATTGGCAATATTTATATAATCCACTTTCGTTTCTTGATGCTGTCCTTCAATATTTTTTGCAATTAGGGTGATTGTATATTTCCCTAAAGCTGAAAATTTTATTTTCGGAAATTGTTTGGTTGAATCTGTTCCCGAAACCCAATCGAATGTTGCTGGAGAAATTCTCCATTTCCAGGTTGTTGGTCCATTTGAAGATAAGTCAATCAAATTTACCACTTCATTCAGTTTTGCAGTTATTTTATTAGCGTTAAAATTAGCCACTGGCGGAGCGTCCAAAGAGGTTATGGTTAAGTAGTTTGATTTTAACAAGGAATCAGCGCCAAAGGCGTTTGATGCCCATAATTTTACAGAATAAACCCCGGTTTGATTAAAGGAAATATAAATTAAACTATCAGTTATTATCGAACTATTTAATAATGTATAGCTTGTGTTTGGTGTAATTGTCCATTTAAAATTTATAGGTTTTGATGTTGTAGTGCTTTTTAAAATAATGGTTTGCCCTTTTGTAGCGCTGGTAGTGGAAGCAGTGAAATTACAAACAGGTTTAGATTCCGTAGATAATGAACGCACTACATTATTGCCTTGATCAACCACATAAAAAAGGTTGTTTTTTGCGTGATAAACAATAGATGTTAAACTTTCGAAACGAGCAGAAGTGCCATTTGCGTTCACATATCCAGAAACATTTGGATTGCCAGCATAAGTATTTAAAACATTGTTTTCAAATTTTTTGATACATAAAGACTGAACAATGTAAAAAGCGCCATTGTGTTTGATTAAATCTTTAGGTTGAGAAAGTCCTGTTGTTATAAAATCGGTAACAGAATTGTTTGTAATATCAATTTCTCTTATTGCAGAGTTGCCATAGTCGGCTACATAAAGAGTATTACCATCTAAAAACAAACCCCACGGTGCCGAAAAACGAGCCGAGCTGCCAGTTCCGTTAGCTTTGCCAGTGTTTCCAGCCGAACCAGCAATGGTTGAAACCTGCCCTCCAGATATTTTTCTAATCACATGATTGCTTCGGTCTGCTACAAAAATATCCCCATTGCTTGCAATTGCAACATCCGTAAGGTAATTAAATTCTGCAATGGAGGTGGCTCCATTTTTATGAGTAAGTGTGCCTTTTGTTCCAGTAATTGTACTTACTTGCTGTTGTTGATTTAAACTTTTGAAAGGTTCTACATTTCTAATCTGACTGTTAAGCATATCGGCAACAATGAGATTGTTTGTCAAAGGGTTTAAAGCCAGCCCTGCTGGAGAATTAAAACGGGCCAATATTCCACCTGAATTTTTAGAGTCTGCTGAGCCTGCATCATTTGGCCCATAATTGCTACCCACAGCCACATAGGTAGAAGTGCCAGAAATCCACATTATATTGTGCTCATTTGAAACATAAATTCTTCCTGCCGTATCAACAGCTATGCCAGTTGGCGCTGAAAAAACAACTGAGTCTATATGCGATTTTCTGAAAGCTTGCTCTGGGTCGTCATTATACCTTCCTGTGCCAATATATTGAACCCCAGCGTATGTTGAAACGGTTTGAGCACCAATATCCGATAGTATTGCTATAAAAACAATTAGTAAAATATTTCTCATATTGGAATTTTACAAGGATGCGATAGCATTATTAAGATTATTCTCAATTGTATCTAGAACTTTATTGTAATCTCGGCCTTCAAATTTTTTGCCTGTCATTACCTCAAAAAGTTCTGTGTAACGGTCTGTTACGCTTTGTACAAACTCATCAGACATATCAGGTACAATTTGACCTTCCAATCCTTGAAAATCATGTTCCATCAACCATTCTCTTACAAATTCTTT
>JBDNIM010000287.1:0-3384 GCA_041688295.1 Bacteroidia bacterium | reverse complement strand
TCTAAATTATACTCTATCAAAACCCCTTTTCCGGCTGCTAGGCCATCAGCTTTTAGAACATAAGGAGAATTTAAAGTATCCAAGAAAGCCAACCCTTCATTCAAATTTTCATTTGTAATCGTTTTGTAAGCAGCCGTGGGAATTTTAAATTTCTTCATAAATTTTTTAGAAAAATCTTTGCTTCCCTCCAATTGTGCACCCGCTTTAGAAGGCCCAACAACAGAAATGTGTTTTAATTGGTCATTATTTTTAAAATAATCTACAACTCCAGCAACTAATGGATCTTCATTGCCTGGAATAATCATTTCTATTTTATTTTCAATACAAAATTCGGAAAGCGCAACAAAATCAGTTGGATTAATGGCAACATTTTGGGCAATTGCGGCTGTTCCAGCATTTCCTGGGGCTACAAATAATTTATCACACAATTTGCTTTTCTTTATTTTTAAAGCAAAAACATGCTCTCTACCTCCGCTTCCCAGAACCAAAATATTCATGGTGCAAAAATAGAGAAGTTGACAATTAAATTAACAAAAAAAAAATTTTGATTTGAATATTAAACTTCCTAATTTTGCACTCCCTTTAAAAAAGTCTATTAAAGGGAATTAAAGATGCCCAGGTGGCGGAATTGGTAGACGCGCTGGTCTCAAACACCTGTGGGTTCACCCCCGTACCGGTTCGACTCCGGTCCTGGGCACTAAAAAAACCTCGCAATTGCGAGGTTTTTTTTAATTGTTTTTTCAACTAAATTAAAATCTTATTCTTAAAAAAAATGAAGCCAAATCTACATTCTTTCTGGACATTGTATGCCCAACATTGTCAAACAAGATTGAATGACCTCGTTTGTTTTTTGAGCAATGTGCAATCTAAATTGTCGTTTGTCATTGTCGGGTTCTCGCAAAAACGAGACATCATTATAAACTCTATTAAAAGCTTTGGCAACATCTAAAACATAATGAACAATTACCGCTGGGCTGTATGTTTGCGCTGCTTTTTCAACTTCTGTTTGGTAATTGAGAAGTGTTTTTATTAAGTTCTTTTCACTATCGTGTATTTCAGATAAAACAAAATCAGTTAATAAATCATCAGCCTTAGCAACCCTTAGCATACTTAAAATACGGGTATTTGTATATTGCACAAATGGACCAGTATCGCCTTGAAAATCAATTGACTCTTCTGGATTGAAAAGCATTCTTTTTTGTGGGTCAACTTTTAGCATAAAAAACTTAAGCGCACCGAGTCCCAAAATCTTATAAAGATTTTCTTTTTCAGTTTCGCTCATGCCTTCAGTTTTACCTAATTCCTCGGTTTTTTCTTTTGCAGCATTAATCATTTCTGCAATTAAATCATCTGCATCCACAACAGTGCCTTCTCTGCTTTTCATTTTTCCACTTGGCAAATCAACCATGCTATAGCTTAAGTGGTAACAATTTTTTGCCCAATCGAAGCCCATTTTTTGGAGAATTAGAAACAAGACTTTAAAGTGGTAATCCTGCTCGTTTCCAACCACATAAATACTTTTACTGCAATTAAAATCATTGAATTTAAGCAAAGCTGTGCCAATGTCTTGGGTAATATAAACAGAAGTGCCATCGCCCCTTAATACAAGTTTTTCATCCAATCCATCAGATGTTAAGTCCACCCAAATGCTGCCATCTTCTTTTTTATAGAAAACACCTTTTTCTAAACCTTCAGAAACAATATCTTTGCCTAGCAAATAAGTATCACTTTCGTAATAAGTGTGGTCAAAATGTATGCCTAATTTTTTATAAGTATCTGCAAATCCGTCATACACCCAAGCATTCATTGTTTGCCACAATTCAATAGTTGCAGGGTCGTTTTGTTCCCATTTTTGCAACATCGTTTGTGCTTGCAGCAGCATTGGAGCATTTTTTTCTGCAAATTCAGTGGTTTCCCCTGTTTCTTCAAGCTCTTTTATTTGTTTTTTATACTCCGAATTAAATTTCACATAATATTTCCCAACCAAATGATCGCCTTTAATGGCAGCGATTTCTGGCGTTTCATTATTGCCAAATTGTTGCCAAGCTAACATACTTTTGCAAATATGTATACCACGGTCGTTCACAAGATTTGCCTCTATCACTTCATTGCCACAAATTTTTGCAATTTTTGAGACACTTGCGCCTAATAAAATATTCCTTATATGCCCAAGATGCAATGGTTTATTGGTATTTGGCGATGAATATTCCACCATCATTTTAGTTGTATTTTCAGAAGTGAATTTAGTTTGAAAACCATTAAAAGCTTGTATCCAAACAGATTGTTTAATTTCTATATTCAAAAAACCTTTTACCACATTGTGCGATTCATATTCTGGCAAATTTAATGCCATATAATTACCAATTTCATTGGCTGTTTCTTCCGGATTTTTTTTTGAAAATCTTAAAAAAGGGAAAGCCAAAATTGTGAAATCTCCTTTAAAGTCAGGATTGGTAGGTTCAATTTTAACAGTGTTTTGCTCTATTTCTGCATTATACAGATTTTTAACAGCTGCTGCAACATTGGTTTTTATCAAATTTTCCATCATAAATTAGCTGCAAAGATATTGCCCTAAGCCGTTTCTATAAAATTTATTATTAATAATTTTAAAAGCTTATTCTAAACTGATATTTTCATCGCCTTTCTGGTAAGGCAAATAGGTGATAATAAACTGAAACATTTCGTATGTTGTGCGCATACTAGCCCCTCCTTTATCAAATCTTTCGGCAACTACTTTGGGTGGTTTATTTGGATTATTTGGGTTTTTGGATGTGTTATCGAATGTTGCAATAACAATAATTGAAGAGCCTTTTGGTATTTTAACAGCTTTTTTAAAAGTATAGAAATATTGCCATCTAAACTCCCATTTATTAATTTTTATTAATGGAATAGTATCTCCATTTGGTTTTACAGCAAAAGCCCAAAATTGTTTGCCAAGCAAGTGAAGATGAGGGTTTATCGTTAAAATAGAAATATCGTTATAAACCATAATTGAGGTTCGGTGGGTTGTAATTTTATTAGGAGGAATAATTAATGGAGGTTCAATTTTAGAAACTCCATTTGTACCTAACATTAATTCATAAGTGGGTCTTTGAGGCGCAGTTTTCGAAAAATAAAGAAACAATTTGCTATTATCTGTGATATTCTTAGTGGAAGGGCCATAATGTAAATCGTTGGCAATGAAAGCACCGTTTTTTTCTAAAACCAAACCACCAATCCCCTCAGGATATTTGATTCCAAAAGCACCAGGCAAATAATTGACGGCCGAATGCACCCTAAATGGAAAGCTTCCATCCGCATTTTGCAGTTTAAGTTCATTGAAATCATTCAAATAATTACTATCAGAAAGATTGGCTATTCTTTTGCCAACAAAAGGGTTTGTAG
>JBDNIM010000286.1:0-1439 GCA_041688295.1 Bacteroidia bacterium | reverse complement strand
TGGCATTATTTAGAGCATGATTACAACATGCAAGAAACGGTCAAAAAACTTCATAAATGTTTGAACAAAGGCGGCAAATTAATAATAGAAGTACCTGATTACATGAGTATTAGTGCCAAATTTCAAAAAAAGTCTTGGCAAGGCTGGCACAGTCCAAGGCATTTGACATTGTTTTCTAAACAGAGTTTTGTCGTTTTGTTTACTCCAGATAAATGGAAAATACTGAAACATTTGAGACATGGCACATTGGATGCTTTCACACTTTGGTGGTTAGGCAAAATGGAAAAAAAACAAATTAATTGGTCGCATTCCATGGAAAAAGAGTTTTGGCCTTTGGTATTTCTGAAGGTAATAAGTTTCCCGTTTTTTCTATTCGAAAAAATATTTCCGATGGGTATTCAATTATTAATTATCGAAAAAAAATAAAGAATTTGTTAAAAACAATATAACCCTAAAAATCCTTTTATAATTATGAATCAAATAACAACTTGCTCTTTTTTTAAGGTCGATGGATTTTTAAATAAATTTTGGGCATTGAAACAAATGCAGCTTGGAAAAAATGCTATTAAAAACTCAAAAGGCTTAACATTTTATAAAATATTGGGCTCTGGTTCTAAAAATGGTTTTAGCTCAATTCCAAATTTTGGCACTTATGTACTTTTATGTGTTTGGGATTCTGAGGCGGATGCACAAAGATTTTTTAAAGAAAATAAATTCTATCATGCCTATAAAAAACGAAGTATCGAACATTTTACAGCCTATTCTAATTCGGCCGAGGCGCATGGTCTTTGGGATGGCGTTCAGCCATTTTTAAAAACCGCTCATTTAACCTTAGACAAACCCATTTTGGTATTAACTAGAGCAAGCATTCGTTTAAATAAATTGTGGTCATTTTGGAGCAAAGTGGGCAAAGTGAGCAATAGTTTGGAGGGATACGAAGGTTTAGTATTGTCTATTGGAATAGGTGAATTGCCTTTAATACAACAAGCAACTATAAGTATTTGGAAAACTCAAGCAGAAATGATGGATTATGCCTATAAAAATAAAAAACACAGAGAGGTTGTTATGCTTACTAGAAAACTAAATTGGTATAAAGAAGAGCTTTTTGCTCGATTTGTTCCTTATAAATTAGAAGGCGTTTGGGAAGGGAAAAATGTAGAAAACTTGCTGTAACCAATCAAATAAGATTAATACCAGTTTATAAAATCGAACAATTCAAACTCGGTATTGAAGACTTTGTTTGCAAAAAATCGCAATTGTTTGGCGCCAACAATACTATTACTCATCGCCAAAAAAGCCAAATTCTTTTCTATGTCAATTATCAAGATGTGGTTGTATGCCCAATTATTGCCCCATTGCCATAAATAGTCGAGCCTTAAAAAGCCATTTTTATTTTTAAATTAAAATTCATGACTTCAATAATTTTAAAAATAAGGGTT
>JBDNIM010000285.1:0-1455 GCA_041688295.1 Bacteroidia bacterium | reverse complement strand
CAGCAGCAGGTTTTAACTTCAAAAGGATGATGAATAAATATAAATCATCTTTTTGGCACTTTTTTCAAACCCTTATTTTTAAAATTATTGAAGTCATGAATTTTAATTTAAAAATAAAAATGGCTTTTTAAGGCTCGACTATATAACTTAATTCATAACAAAAACATTAAACCAAAAGCAAAAATATTAAAGTTCAACAGTTACTTTGTTTAACTATATTTAGCAAAATATAAACAAAATATATGGTTTGAAAAATAAAAAGTTTGCAAATAAAATGCAACTTGCTGATAAAGAGCATTTTGCAAACATTAAATTTAAATATAAAAAAAACTTGCTTTTTTTTTTATAAATTTAAATTTAATAATACTTTTGTAAATTAAAAAAACAGCATAATGATTAAAAGAATTACAAAAATTTCAATTCTATTTTCTTTATTACTTGCTAAAGAAATGCTTTCTTGCAGTATTACGCCAAATTTTTCCTATACGACTATAAAAAATTGTGGTTCTCCTTATATAATTAAAGTTAAAAATACATCGAACGGCAATTTCAGTAATAACACTAAATATTGGTTTAAAATAAATGGAAAAACAACAGATACCATAATAAACCTTGATTCTATGGAGTTATTATTAAAAAAAGTAGGCAGCAATTCTGTAAAGCTTTTTGTAAAAGATTCTGCGGGTTGCATAGACTCAACGACAAGCACTAATATTACTGTTAATTCAAATGCGCCTACTATTCTTGACCAAACCAATAATTACAATTACCAACCAACATGGACAAACTGCGTTAGTTTTATAACCGACCCTGACACTTTTACACTAAAATTGAGTTCGGCAGATACCTTAAAAAAACTTAAAATAATTTGGGGGGATGGAAACTCAGATACTATTGGAAACGATGTAATTCCGAACACTATCATTAGTCATTTTTATCAACAGCAAGGAGATTTTACTATAAAAATCATTACAACAAATGGCGCTTGTGTAGATACAATTTATGGATTATTTTTTAATCAAAGAACGCCAACTGCTGGAATAATTGGTCCGCCATCTGGAGGCAATAGAGGTTGTGTGCCGCATTCGCTTAAAATAAAAAACAACTCGAATAATATTTCAAGTTTGACAACATTTGTGATAGAATGGGGAGATGGCGAATCAACAAAGACAGGCTATCAAACTGCAAAAGACAGCTTTATACATATTTATAAAAAAGGATTGTGTAGCGGAGTAATTAAATTGACTGCCTCTAATGTATGTGGCTCATCATTCACAACCTGGAACCCAATAGATATTAGCGACACAGATAAACCAAAATGGAGCCATACCCCCACTTGTAATCCAACGCAGGATTATGTATTTAAAAATATAAGTTCTGATTTATATTGTTTAATACCTGATATTAAAGAGTATTTTTGGGATTTTGGCGATGGTACAACGAATGGATGGATAT
>JBDNIM010000002.1:0-7914 GCA_041688295.1 Bacteroidia bacterium | reverse complement strand
CGTTGTTGGGTTTTATTAATTTTGAGAGAAATAAATTACCTTCTTTTTTTTCTTACAAAAGCGTGATTTTTTCAGTGGTTTCCTTTCCCAAAGTTTTGGAATGGTAAATCAAACATTGGTTCTCCGCATCGATCCCGCACATACGGGATGCTTCGATTCCGTATGTGCGGGACGCCAACATCTTGTAATTGCAAACCGACAAACCGTCTAATTACTCAAACCAAGGCTTTGAGAATTGCATTGTTGAAAAATTTTAAAGGTAAGTATCCGATTGTTTATGTATGTTTGTGGGGTATTTTCATAACTTGTCCCGATTTTTCGGGAGACTGCCGTTAGGCACAATTCCACTACAGTTCGTCTTTGCTGAGTCAAGTCCAACAACTTTCAAAAGAAAAACGGACCCCATCAACAAAAAATCTACCCCGCTCAGATTTCCCCACTTTCCGCTTAATTTTCAATTCTCCATTTTCAATTTTCAGTCCTCAACTAAAATTATTTAACGCAAACCTCAATTTTTTTCATATATTTGCAAACGGATGATTAATTGCAATATTTTATATGATAGATTTAAAACTGTATTGCTCTCAATATTATTTATATTTTGTGGGTTGCGGCTGCATGCCCAAGGAAATAAGATGAGTATTCAGGTTTCGCCACCCAGCAAATTGTCTATCTGTGGGATTAACGACACGGCTTTTATTCAGGCTTATAATATTTCTTCGGGCAATCTTACGGGGCTAAAAGTAACAATTTCATTGCCGCCTGGCGTATTGTATATTGCCAATAGTTTTAAGGGAAGCGGCCTTTCTGAATTTGATATTACAAACCTAAATGCACCCATTTTTAATGCACCAAACCTAGCAATTGCAAAAAACTTTTATTTTAGTATTAACCTAAGTTCTAATTGTAGTTTGTATAATTTTTTGAGTGGGAACAATACGCCCATCGTTTCTGCTAGGGTGGATTACTCGGGGAATTATGATGTTGGAAATTCGCTTCCTTTTTCGGCTAGAGTGCCTTCTGTAAATATCAAAAGCATTGTTAATCAAACATTTACGGGTTCGGTGGGCGATTTTTTTGCAAGAAAAATAACCATTGGCAACTACGGAAAAGGCCCTTTAAAATCGTTGACATTGTTGAGAATTAACGGTTCAGATGTAAAAACATTTTTTTCGGACAAAGGGGCAACCCAATTTAAGAATGACAGCATTATCACAACTTTTAGTGGTGCCGATTTTAAAAAGATAGGCAATTTTGACAGCTTTTTGGACCAAAATGAAACATTTGTAATAACAGATTCAAGTAAGATTTTAGGGTGTAAAAAATTATCCACAACCTACGAATTATTTTGGGGCTGCGGAAACAGTATTTGTCAAATTGTTAAAAACTCGGGCATTGTTTTAATAAGCAGCAGCGGACCCAATCTAATTGCTATTCCCGTTCCTAACTATAATAAATGTTATAAAAACAAAGCAAACAAACAGTTACTAAAAATCACAAATATCGGTCAAAAAATTGCAAGAAACACCAATGTAACTATTAATCAGGCATATTATTACGAGATGTCTAAATTTGACACAGCCTCTGTTTTTATTAAAAAAGGATGGAATGGCGCGCTGAAAAAAACACAGATATCAAATCTAGCATATTCTTATAATTTGTACCAATACAGTTGCTTGGGCTCCGACCCAATTTCTAGTTTTCAAATAAGGGTTGGCGATATTTTACCCAAAGACACCATATATATTCTATTTGAAAACAACACTTGCACAAATGAAACTTGCAACTTCAATTTTTATACAAGCAGCTGGCAATATAGCCTAAACTACACCGACCTTTGCAACAATAAACAAACGATTCAAACCACTTGGGCACAATATTACCGTTATAATATTATTGGGGTGAACACATTTACCCCCACCGACTTAACCAATAACCAAAAAGGCACCTTTAGACATCTTTTCACAAGTGGCAGTTTGCTGCCTCTGGATAACACCGCAGCTTATCAGTTTGATATTGTTTTGCCACAAGGGTTAATCCATTCTAAAAGTATAAATGATTTGTTTTTTAATGATGCCACCTTAAATTATGTTTGGAAACCCGATTCCATTGCAATGATTGGAGACACTTTGAGGGGCTATTTTTCGAAGCTGCCATTTAACTTGTTTAATGCTGAGTTAATTTATTATTTAAAAGCAGATTGCTCTGTTACCGGAGCAAACGGCAACAAAAAAATTAACACCATTTTTAGATACAGCCCTACCAGCACTTGCGCACCCCGCGAATGGTATAGCAATTGCAGCAGTTATGATTTAAAAATTCACTGCACAAGCAATTGTGTGGCAGGTCTAAAATTTCTGGACTTTAGCGTTTCAAGAACCAATTTTGGAAAACCTGATAACAACAATAATGGCAGTCCAGACACAAGTGGAGCATTGGATTTTACGAAAATCAGAGCCGAACGGGCTATTTTTGGCGATACGATTAAAGCTGTTTTTCAAGGCAGAATTATTCGTTCTAGAGCCATCACAAGCTGGCGCTTTTTATTTGCCGAAAGTAATATTCCTTATGGCAATAGTCTTAGCGTTGTGGGTGCAAAATTCGTTTTGTTTAGAGGGGTAAACCAAAGGGTGTCTTGTACAAACATAAACTATAAAAAAACGGCAAGTGGCGGCAATGCAAACTTTGTTTTTTATTTAAGCATAGATTCCATTGCAAACTGTGTTAGCAGTGGGTTTGATTACAGACACATGGACAGTGTAAGTTTAGAGGTAACCTACAGGGTTACGGGAAACATTGGCCAAGCAACTGTAACCTCCCAATTTAAAAATTTGTTTTACACCAGCAATGTTGCTAACCCTAACAACAATAGCAATAAATTTCAATGCGATACTTTTTCAGGGCAATTTGTTTTGAACGGATACGTTTACTACAACTATGGCCCAGAAACATACAACATTAATAGCTGTAACCAAATAAATATTTCTCAAAATTTCTACTTTGGAATAGGCTCAAACTCACTGTATGCTGGCAACAATACTTTCCCTTTTGAATACAGAAACTTTGCAAGAGTGAAGGAAGTTATTTGTTATTTGCCAACAAGCCTAAAACTAGAAAGGGCGTATTTTGGGCAATATCACACCACAGGTTCTAATCAATATCAGTTTCAATACAAGGATACCATTCCATACCGAATTGTAAACAATAATTACCTTTTTGAGGTCTCTAAATTCTACAAAGACTCTGCCCGAGGCAAAATAAACTTAAGCGATGACGCCTTTCAAGGCATTTTCAATATGCTTGTTACCCCAACTTGCGAGCTGCCAAGTGGCGAATATATTCCTATAAAATATGATTTTATGTTTGAAAAAAAGGGTAGTATGCCAAAGGGTATTGACACGCTTTCTTCTTTAATTTATACTGATTATATCTATTTTAACAAACCTGTTGTTAGCATAAAGCCTACAATTCCAATCAATTATGCAACATCAGACACAGCCGAATGGGAGCTTGTGTATTCCAATTCGTCAAACACATTTAGCAGTTTAAATGCATGGTTTTCTCCAGACAATAGCGGAGCAATAAAAGTTGTGGAGATTAGAGATGCAGCAACAAACAAGAAGCTAGTTGAAAAAAATCAAATTTTTCAGGCAGGCACAATTCCTTTCAATGGTTCTCGAAAATTTAAGGTGAGGGCAATTTTTAATTCATGCAAAAAAGACAGCATTATTCTTTACTCAGGATGGAATTGCAATGGCTATCCCAAGGATTTGGCTTCTTACACTTGTCCGTCCGAGAGACTAGCTTTGTATTTAGAACCGCAAAATACGCAATTTCAGGTAAGTATTTCCGACTCCATCAATTCTGTAAAACTTTGCAGCCAAACACCATTTTATTATTTATTGGAGAACATCGGTATAACGGCCGCCCAAAATACAAAAGCATTGCTAACATTGCCAATTGGCATGACAATAGAAAACGGAAAAAGCTTTATCCAATATCCTTCAAGCACTTCTTGGGCCACACTTCCTGCCCCACAATTAGTTACAGGAACTACTTATGCCTGGGATTTATCAACTGCAATTAACGCATTGAAAAATGGATTTAAAGGCATATTAGATACCACTAAAAACAAAATATTAATTAAGTTTTATGTTAAAACGGATTGCAATTACAGCAGTGGCAACTACATTCGCGCTTCGGCTTCGGCAATTATAAAATGCGGCAATCCTGTTTTGGTTTTTCCAAGTATTAGCAGACCATTGAATATTATAGGTGTTACCAAACCTTACTTTTCTTTGGTTAATTCAATTGCCGACTCCATTTTCCCTTGCGAAAAAAATAGCAAAATAAAGGTTAAAATCATTAATGTGGGTCCTGGAAAAACAGGCATAGAAGACAAATACCAAGTATTGCTGCCTGCTGGTATTAGCTATGATTCCGCATCGTATTTAGGCTTAATAAATGCCCCAAATAATAGTTTGACAAAAAGCAGAAACATAAATGGTGCTACCGAAATTGAATTTAGTTTGAAAGATAGCATTGTTCCTGGCGATAGCATTGAGTTTCAATTCAAAATTATTGCCAATTCTAAACTCATAAAATGTGGCACAATAGAAATTTATAATCAAGCGGCTGTAAAACAATCCGTTTTATGTGTGGAGAATAACACCGTTTGTAAAATCAATGTAGTTACGGGAAATTCGTTGCTTAAAGTACCGGTTTCAAAAGCTAATTTGCAAATTTTTAACTTGCAATCAAAGTTAAAAAGCTTCAGTTCGGATTCTGAATTTGTGCAACTAAATTATACTTTGAAAAATTTGGGCAACACTATTTCTAGTGGTTTAAAAACAAAGCTGAATTATTTTTATGATAAAAACACATCGGGTACCGTAGATTCGGGCGATATTTTGGTAGGAAGTTTTGAATACAACAGTTCACTAAAAAAAGACTCGTTGATAAATATCGCCACTGTTTTAGCCGTTAAAGCAGGTTACTCTTGCGGATTGTTTGTGGTTATTGACAGCTTATCTTGTGTTTGCAATTTCAATCAATTTAAAATTCGTACACCTTTGCTTGCCAATGCTGGCAAATACTTTTCTTATTGCAGCGGCACGCCCAATAAAATTGGTTTGCCAAAATCAAAAGGCTTTACATACAACTGGCAACCTGCCATAGAACTAAAAAGCGACACAACAGCAGAAACAGAAATTGTATTTAAAAACACAACAAATAACAGCGTTAAAAAACGCTATGTTTTAGCAACCAAAAGATTGAGTTGCTTATCGAGAGACACTGTTTTTGTTACCATTAATAGTTTGCCTGACATTAAACTTTCTCAGACTGACACCACAATTTGCGAAAAACAAAGCATTAATATTGGGGCAAAAATAAAGGGCGGCAACGGGGTTTATGCATACAAATGGCTGCCAAGTAATTTGGTTAAAGACAGCAATAAACTGAATACAAAAGCATTTGGAGTAAAAACAAATCAACTGAAACTGACGGTTAAAGATACCTTCGGATGTTTGAGTTCGGATAGTTTTAAAATGACGATTAAACCAAAACCAAAATCAAACTTCACTTATAAAAATGCGTGTGTGGGGCAGATTGTAAAATTAATAGATTCGAGCACAGTAGCCGAAGACAGCATTTTATACAACCGATGGACAAACATTTTTAAAGACACGTTGAAC
This sequence comes from Bacteroidia bacterium, assembly GCA_041688295.1. Taxonomy (GTDB): domain Bacteria; phylum Bacteroidota; class Bacteroidia; order NS11-12g; family UBA955; genus JABMMZ01. The sequence goes on along the minus strand of JBDNIM010000002.1, from coordinate 2,218 downwards.
AGTAAAACTTGGCAGGTTTCTGTGCCAAAAACGATGAGCACCGTTGTGCAATTAATTTCTGAAAGTCCATTTGGATGCAAAGACACCATTAACAAAACGGTGGTTACAAACCCTTTGCCAAAGGCAAATTTCGCTAGCAATAGCAACTGTTTGGGCGATAGCAGCCGTTTAAAAAATATTTCAGTTGGAAACATTGCACGCAGCTATTGGAAACTAGGAGACGGCACATCATCCTTAGTCAGAAACCCCTCTCATTTTTATAAAACAGCCGATACATTTGATCTGTTTTTGAAAGTAGAAACGGTTTTTGGTTGTGTAGATTCAATTAATGGGAATATTTCTGTTTATAACAAACCAAAAGCAGATTTTTCTACCCTAAACAATTGTTTGGGCGATAGCAGTTTTTTCAAAAACAAAAGTACTATTACAGACGACAGCATCACCATTTATCAATGGCAACTGACTGACGGCTACAAAACCAATATAAAAAACTTTAGTCATTTGTTTAATTCTCAAAATTCTTTTGGGGTTAAACTCATTACTAAAACCGCCTTTGGCTGTGCGGATAGTCTTGTAAAAAATGTTGTTGTTTATCCATTGCCAATAGCCAATATTACGCTTGATACCGTTTGTTTCGACACAAAAAGTAGTTTTAAATCCAATACCATAATTGCGAGTGGCAGCATTGTTAAACATTTTTGGGTTTTGCAAAATGGGGACACTTCAAACAAAGCTCAGTTTAATTACTCGTATTCAAATGCCGACACATTATTGGTGAAATATACAGCTATTTCAGACAAAGGTTGCATCGATTCTGCAAAAGGCTTCAGCTTGGTGCATCAAAAAATTACTCCAATTATTAATTTATCGGATAATTGTTTGGACGATAGCAGTTTATTTTTCAACAATTCCATTTATACAAAAACAAGCATTAAACAAAGCATTTGGAAGTTCTCTACCAATGACTCCATGAATGCTTTGGATGCAAGACACTTGTTCCCTACTTCTGGAAGCAAAACCATAGAATTGAAAATTGAAAGTAGCGAGGGATGCAAATACGACACCACAGCTAAGATTTTTATTTATCCAAAACCAAGTGTCAGCTTTTATAACACCAACCAATGCAGAGACAATCAATTTAAATTTGCTGGCAATGTTAGCATTCCTTTTGGCACAATAGACAGCACCATTTGGAATTTTGACGATGGCGGTTTTGCATACACTTTAAATATCAGCCACTCGTTTCCAAATTCTGGGAGTTATGTGGTTGTTTTAAAAGGAAAAAGCGATTTTGGTTGCATAGACACAGCCCAGCAAACCATTAATAGTTACCCTCCCGTTATCGCTGCCTTCGTGAGCGATAGCGTTTGTCTTGGCGAAACTATAAATTTCAAAGACGCATCCTTGGTGCCAAACGCAACCATTAGCAAATACAATTGGCAGTTTGGCGATGGCGGCAAAGACAAGGTTCAAAACCCTGGCTACCTTTATTTAAAAGACAGTTTATACAAAGTGAAACTCCAAATTACAACGAGCTATAATTGCGTTTATGACACAGTTGGTTATGCGCTTGTTTATCCCGTGCCGAAATCTATTTTTACCACCAACCCCAATACCGCCACCATTTTAAATCCAATTATTCTTTTTACAAACCAAAGCTTTGGCGCTACTTCCATCAGGTTTTTATTGAGCAATGGTGCCGAATTTACGCAAGATACTTTTAGCTATTATTTTAAAGACAGTGGACTTTACAACATCACACAATGGGTTTCCAACCAATATGGGTGTAAAGATTCTAGCAGCAAACAATTTTACATCAATTACATTTTAAACTATTATTTGCCCAATGCTTTTAGCCCGAATGAGGACAATATTAACAATATTTTGAAACCAATGGGCACAGGCATATCTCATTTTGAGATGATAGTGGCCAACCGATGGGGCGAAATTGTTTATGACAATAAAGAAAGCAAAGGTTGGGACGGAAAATACAAGGGCGCACTTGTAGAACAAGGCCATTATGTTATTTTTTATAAAATAAAAAGTTTCAAAGGCCAAGTTAATTATCGCAAACAAATCATTACTTTATTGAGGTAGGTTGAGAAAGCGGGTCCATATCTCTTCAAAGGCATTCTTTTTTGGCTGAGCCAAGACTGCTATAATATTGTTGTGCTCTACTTATGCGTTATAGATTATTAATAGAATCTCAAAGCCTCTT
>JBDNIM010000284.1:0-3690 GCA_041688295.1 Bacteroidia bacterium | reverse complement strand
TTTGCAAAATCTAAAAATATAACCTTATTAAACGCTCCAGAGGGCAATAGAGATGCCGTTGCAGAACATACAATGGCTTTGCTGCTTGCTTTGTCCAATAATATTGTTAAAAGCAATAATGAGGTAAAGAATTTTGAGTGGCGTAGAGAAGAAAACCGTGGTTGGGAAATTGGCGGAAAAACAGTGGGAATCATAGGTTTTGGAAACACAGGTGCGCAGTTTGCAAAAAGATTGAGTGGATTTGACTGCAATGTTATTGCTTATGATAAATACCAAACCGTAAATTCTCCTTTTGCAAAAGCGGCTACATTGGAAGAAATACAAAAAAAAGCAGATATAATAAGTTTACATATTCCATTTACCCCAGAAACAAATCAATTTGTTAATGCCGGTTTTTTAAATCAATGTAAAAAACAGGTTGTGCTTATAAATACCTCTAGAGGAGGGATTTTGAACCCTTGCGATGTTGAAAACTTTTTAAATCGTGGAAAAATAAAATCTGTGGGTTTAGATGTCTATAAAAACGAAAATTTAGGCAGTTTTTCTGAAGGAGAAAAAGCACTTTTTGTGCGTTTAATGTCTAATAGTCAAGTGGTTGTTACACCGCATGTAGCTGGATGGACAAAAGAGAGTTATTATAAAATAGGCAAGGTGCTTGCCCAAAAAATCAACGGTTTTTCGATTAATTTCAAAAAAAATCAGTTGAGTGTTGATTAATTAAAAAAAATACATGAAATTGCCTCACTTTTTAAAAATAATAAATAGGTATCAAAAATAATATGAAGTTAAAATTTACAATCCACTCCATTCTGTTGCTGTTGTTTGCTTTCAGTCTTGTTTCAAATGGTTATTCACAAACTGGTCTTGGGTCTCTCAGAGGACAGATTTTTTTCAAAGGCGACCCTGTTGCTGGCGTAAAAATTACTTTATACTCATCTTCCTTCGATGAAATTGGCAATATCGTAACCCCAAGAAACGGAGAATTCGTTTTTAATAATATTCAACCAGGTGAATACAAAGTTTTTGTTGACAAAACTTTAACAACAGAAGCTTTTGATAATGAAATTACAATTACCACAGAAACCAAGGTTTATAATATTGACCTTAAAGATATAGTTACTGACCTAGGTCAAATTGAGAAAACGGGTGCAAAAAAGAAAGAAACTGCCAATTTGGAAAAAACAACCACCTCAACAACTATTGATGGAAAATCATTGGTTCAAACAGGAATTAGAAGTGGTGCTGGTGTTTCTGCTTTTTCTGCGGGAGTAACAACAACAAGAGGAGGCGGCATTAGCGGAAGAGGAAGTAGAACCGATGGAACAGCTGTTTTTGTTGATGGTGTGCGTGTAAATAATAGTTCAATCAATCAAGGGATGAATGGACAAACGGAGGTTATGCAAGCGGGCGTGCCTGCTCAATATGGTGATTTCACTGGATTAGGCATTTCAATTACAACCAAAGGAGGCGTTTCGGGCAAAAAATCGGGCGGTTTAGAAGCTAGAAGCTCTAGCATGTTTAATCCTTATCATTTAAATTTGTTTGAAGCTTATTATACAACCCCAATTTTATTTAAAAGTAATCCCCAATATGCTTTAGGTAAAAGCGATATCCGTAAAATTCCAATTGCAGCAATGAATATTTCTGGAAACTTTAATTATAACAGAGAACCAAGCCCTTCATTCATAGGCTATCAAGTCGTAAAACCTGATGTTTTAAATCAATTAGAGCAAAATCCATTGAGGGTAAATCCTGATGGCGGTTTGGTAAGCAATGCAAGTTATTTGAATGAAAATGACTTCAACAACCAAAGGGTTAGACCAAATGTTTATTTATTTTCTTCTGCAGTTCAAGCAAAGTTCGACTTTAGATTGTCTGATATGTCCACCTTGTCTGTGTTTAGTAACTTGGTTTATACACAACAAAGAAGCGGTGGCAATAATATCCTGGCACACAATCATAATCCGATGTCAACAAACACATATAATTTATCTTATGTAAGATTTATTCAAAACTTTAAAGGTCCAGATTCTTTGTCTAAAGCTACCAAAACAACTTTGAATAACACCTTTTTCTCTGCGAGATTTGATTATCAATCAACTTGGGTAAAAAACATGGATTTTGAACATAGAGATAATTTATTCGATTATGGTTATATTGGACAGTTTAAGCACTATCCAACAGAATTTTTCAGTTATTTTGGAAACATAAATAACCCTAGTGGAAATTCAAGACAATTTGTTGACCAAAATGGAGACACCGTGTTTTTAAGAAATGCTTGGGAACAAACAGGATTTAGAGATACATCAATAAGGTTTACAAAGGCTGGCATCAATCAAGTGAGAGGAAACTACACACAATCGGTATTTGATAGGTTTGAAGGTTTTGGTGTAAATATTCGAAATGACCAGACTATTCTGCAATCTCAGGGATTGTTAAATGGATTCAATCCTGCAAATATTTATTCATTATGGAATGCGCCTGGCACTATGTTGTCCGGTTATGGAAAATCACAAAACGAAAGATATACTTTATTTGCAATGGGCGAAACAGAGATTAAAGGGCCACAAAATAAATCAAAAAGAACTGCATCGGGTCATAAATTGCAGTTTGGAGTTTCCTATGAGCAGGTTGTTACAAGAAGCTTTAGTTTAAATGCCAATAATTTATGGAGAATTATGAATCAATTTGCCAATAATCATATTTCTAACTTAGATTTAAACAATCCAATATTGTCTTATGATGCCAATGGTATTTTTCAAGACACGATTAGATACAATAGATTAGTAAACACAAGCGAGCAATCAACATTTGACAGAAATTTCAGAAATAAATTAATAAACGCGGGAGCTGTGGATGTCTATGGTAAAAAAATAGACGAAAGAACTTTCCTCGATATAAATTCATACAAACCGTCCGATTTTTCTATCGACATGTTCAGTGCTGATGAATTATTAAACAATGGTAGTTCTATCGTTAACTATTCTGGATATGATCATAAGGGAAACAAATTGAGAGGCAGGCCATCTTTGGGCGACTTTTTAGACAATAAAGAAAAACGCTCAGTTGGTGCATTTATGCCAATTTTAACGGCTGCTTGGTTTCAAGATCAATTCTTTTTCAAAAGTTTAGAGTTTAGAATAGGGTTAAGAGTTGAAAGATACGATGCCAACCAATCTATTTTAAAAGACCCATACTCTCTTTATCCAATTAGACAAGCAGGAGAAGTTAATACACTAAATGGAAATGCGGTTTCTCATCCATCAAACATTGGAGAAGATTATGCTGTTTATGTTGATGATGTTAAAAATCCTTTAAGAATTTTAGGTTACAGAAAAGACGACAATTGGTATGACGAAAATGGAACACTGCTTGCATCACCAGATTTAGTCGCAAACAGAACTTCTAACGGAAAGGTTGCCCCATATTTGGTGGATCCAAACAGACAAGAAGTAACAAAAGAATCTTTTAAAGATTTTAAACCAAAAGTAAATATTTTACCAAGGATTTTCTTTAAATTCCCATTAAATGACAAGAGTTTGTTTTTTGCAAGCTTTGATGTTTTGTCTCAAAGGCCTACTGCGAGTTTTGCAACCGTTGATGATTATGTGTTCTTAAATCAAAGAAACTCAGGTGAAATTCAAAATCCTGCCTTAACACCTAGGATTACAACGGATTATCAAATTGGAT
>JBDNIM010000283.1:0-1786 GCA_041688295.1 Bacteroidia bacterium | reverse complement strand
CCAACCTTAGGCCCAACGACAAAGTTTTGTTTACATTTTACATTTCTAGTGGCTGTATAATGGTTTAAATTTAAGCTATTGTCTATTCCAACTTGATAATAAAGTCCGTTTAATCTTTTTCTAATATTAATATACCGCCTATACACAACAGCCATCCCGACAAAAGCATTTTGGGTGTTGAACAAAACATCTGCTGCATAAAAATCTATTTGAATGGCCCTTTTCCCTTTTGTTTGATATTCTAATCCCAAAGAAGGATAGTTTTCTGGTGTATGAAAAACGCTTAGCTTGAGGTTTATATCATTATAAGGAAAAATCTTTTTTTTCAATTGACCATAAACTTGGTGCAGCCCAATAAGTGAAACAAACAAAAAAGTAAGAAGCTTTTTCATTGTTAAAATTAAAACATAATCGCCAATTCAAAGCTGATGTTGTAAGCTTTGTGTGTACCATCTTTTAAAGAAGGAAATAAATCAGAGTAATCTCTATTGGGATTGTCTTTGTCGGGATTAACGGTACGGTCTTTAAAAGTATTGGTGTAAATATTGTTGAACCCAATTTTGCTCGTTAATTGCAAAGCCATGCCGCTGCCTATTTCTTGTTTAAACCCAATAACAGGGCCAAAATCAAACCTTTTGAATGGCAATTCATTTTTCACAGTGCCTGTTCTTCCATAAGATATGTTCACGCTGTTGCGAAACATCACCGCAAACTGTGCACCAATTAACAGCGACAGGGGCAATTTATTTTTTGTCAACCGTGCAGAAAACATCACAGGCAATTCAAAATAAGAAACAGACATTTTGCTAAAAGAAGTATCGTTTGTTTTGCCAAAATTGCTGCCTTTTAATGTGAAATTAACTTCATAATGTAAAAAGTTAGTCTTTTTTTTGTTTAACGGAATTAAGTTGTAAAACCCAACACTTGTTCCAAATTTCAGTTTTTCGTTGTCGAAGGCATCGCCTCTAAATTTATGAAAACCCAATCCGAATTTTACCCCAACCTTTGTTTTAGTATTTTCTTCAACATCAATGTTTTGCTGCTGCATGGGCGAAATGATATCATTCTCTTGTGCACGAAGAGAGAAACTGATGATTAAAATAAAAATCAAAAAAGCAATATTTTTTATTTGATAGTTCATACTTTTTTGCCTTTTAGTGCATTGCCAATTGCAATATCCATGATTTTTTCTGCAAATGGTCTTGTATATGTGTTTAAACGCTCAATTTGGGTTTTTATTGTGTCCTCTTCCTTTTGGTCTATTGCCGCTTGCAGATTTTTTAATATTTCAAATGTTGTTTCTCTTTCAATTTGCGACAACAACTCCGTATTGTTTTTGAAAAGTTTGTTCGTTTGATACATCAGCTGCTCGGCTTCGCTAGTGGTTTCGGCCAATAGTCTGTTTTTTACATCTTGTTCCGCATTTTTCAGAGCATCCAAAAGCATGTCTTCCACTTGTTGGTCTGTTAAACCATATTGTGGTTTTATTTCAATGGTTTGGCTTGTTTCCGAACGCAATTCTTTGGCTTCTACTTTTAAAATACCATCGGCATCAATAAAAAACTGAATGTCTATTTTTGGCAATCCTGCGGGCATTCCCGGAATGTTTTTTAGAATAAATTCGCCCAATTTTCTATTGTCGGCAACAAGTTCTCTTTCGCCTTGAAAAATAGCAATTTTCAAACTCGTTTGTCCATCCACAGAGGTTGTATATTGTCGGCCAGCCCTAGTTGGCACTTTGTTGTTGCGAGGAATAATAGTGTCCATAAGTCCGCCAGCAGTTTCT
>JBDNIM010000282.1:0-1962 GCA_041688295.1 Bacteroidia bacterium | reverse complement strand
TAAAGCTATCGCCAAAACATGCCGTTTCCGTTGGGCCGGGGTTGGCTTTGTCTCTGGAGTAAATGAGCAAACGAAGGGAATCTTTAAGGAAAAAACTTTGTACAGGAGGATTGGTGCTGCGCACTCTAATGCGGTAATTTGGGCTACTAGCTACCTGAAACAAAGGTAATTGTCCAATAATCGTGCTGTCTTCTGTGGCTTTTATTCTGCCCAGTTCTCTTTCTCCGCCTTCAAATTTGCCGTTTTCATCGCTCAGTTCTGCTATAAAAAAGTTGGCTGTGTCGTAAGTGCCTTTTTGGGTGTAGGGAACCAAAAAGGTATCTCCCGCACAATAAGGTCCTGAGGAAACTTCGCCTCGGGTGATGGAATAGTCGGTGATTTTGGCGAGGAAAGCGCTTGTACCTCTTAAAAACGGCAAAGTAAAAGGATCAAGTTTTAAACTATTATTAGAATAAACTCCACAATATACCAAGTCACTATTCGTATCAACTTGCATATCGGTAACTGTAACTCCTAGTCTTAACCATAATGCATTACCAAGACTGTCTAATTTTATAAACCCCATTTTCCCAACTGAACCCGAATCTATTAAGCCACCCATGGAAAGTATATTATTATGATATTCAAAATATGAATATACAAAACCCATTTTATCAATGTTTATACGGTTATTAAAGCCTCCAAAAAAAAGAAAATTACTGTTTTTGGTTGTTTTATGTTGTGGTAGCTTTATCCAATCTGCCTTGGTTACACTAATTTTAGCAACATATGGATATGCACTATTATTTGAAGGGCTTCCTGTTGATGTAAACCACTGACCACCGTTTAGAATGCTGTCCTGAACAAGACCGGTAATATATATTCTACTTGTATCAAAAGCTATTACATCAAATGCATTATCTTGCTGTGAAAGATCTTCATTAATGAATCCATTATGTATAAAATCACTTGAAGGAGAAATGACGGTCAAGAATCCCTTAGTAAAATTATTAGGCAAAAATTGAGCATATTCTATACTGTCAATAGTAACTGTTCCGGAGGATTCCATGCGGATAAATGAGGCTAAGTATATATTGTTGTCATTTAAGCCTATACTAATCCTAGAGGACATATAATAATTTGTGCCTGTATAAGTTGCAATTGTTTTGTACCAGGCAATGCTATCGAATTCTGCGGTAAATTTAATCAATACAGTGTTAAATGTTGTAAAATTAAGATTTTTATTAACTTTATCTGAATAAACTATTCCAGACATTCCTCTAACTAAGAGGTAAATATTCTTTTGCTGATCAATGGCTACTTGCCCGTTCAAGGGAGGTGATGAAATACCACCCTCAAATACCTTGTCAAACTTGACAATGTTTCCTGCACTATCATATATTACATAAAATCCAACTCTATTTAGATTGCTACTACTTGCGTTAATTATACTATCTGTATCACTCAATTTTAATATAGTAGACACATTAGATTCATTACTGTTCCCTCCTCTGTCAAAATATCCGTGTACCAATATCTTGTTATCTGAAATTACATTAATGTTTGAGAAAGAGGCTGGAGGAGATCTTGTGTTGCTAGAATTAATTGTATATAAGTATTGAGTTTTAACCCAATTAAGATTACCTAAAGAATTAAATTTAGCTACACAATTATTTACCCCGTTACCGTTAAAATAATTGCTTTTTAGAGGAATTGTATCGTTATTAATTGTAAAGTCTGAATTATAAATACCTACAACATAGCTGTTATTTTTGCCATCTATTGCTAGCGCCTTAGTTTGAACAAAACTAAATTGAGTGTTAGTAATAGGAATAAAAGGTTCTGCCCACTCATGATTTTGAGCAATCAAATTGTTGCAGATAAAAGCAAAAAGAAATATGGCTAAAAGTTTTTTCATTTTATTAGATAAAACAAGTAGGAGCGTATCTCCAATCCCTGTTTATTGGTGTATTAATTGATTAT
>JBDNIM010000281.1:0-12156 GCA_041688295.1 Bacteroidia bacterium | reverse complement strand
TTAAGCTTTTTAAATAGTTTCATTAAAAAATAATTTAATTATTTTCCCTTTTCCAATAGGCGTGTTGATGTCTTTCAAGCCATTATTGATGGCTGTTAAATCAAGATTGAATTCTAAAAATTGAGAGCAAATATCATTGACAGTTTGTAGTTCATTGTCTGTTACATAATATAAAAAAGTAACAGACGAATCAGTTTTTATTGGCAAAACAACTTGACTTTTTATGTATATTTTTAAATTTCTTCCAGCAGCTAATTTGTTAGACTTTAATCTGTTCCATTGTTTTATTTGACTTGCAGTAACACTATATTTAGCTGCAATATTATAAACAGTTTCGCCTTTTGTTGCTTTATGATAACTTGTCTTATTTTCGTTATAAATATATTTGGAAGGAACAAATGACTTAGAACTGACTGCATACAAACTATCTTGCCATTCCATTAATTTCATGGCTTTGTTATATGGCAAAACAACTTTTTTATTTTCCATTCCTTCTGGAATAAATCCATTTTTGTAAGTACTATTCCAGTCCAATTGTTCTTTTTCTGAAAGGTTCACCATTGCACAAATGTATTTCATATCAATTTCGCAACAAAGGATAACTGGAACAAGTGTTTCGTAGCCTTTCAATAAATTGCTATTTTCTTTTATTGTTGGAGGAGAAAAAGACATTAAAAAAGCGGTGGATAAAAATTTAGGGATATAATTTTGGGTTTCTTTAGGGAGCCATTTTTTTATTTCCCAAAAGGTTCTTTTCCCTCCAGAATTTCTAATTGCCTTGGCAACATTACCTGGCCCACCATTATAGGCAGCTAAAGCCAAAAGCCAGTCGCCAAACTGATTATGAAGATACAACAAATAGTCGCAAGCCTTTTCTGTACTTTTATAAATGTCTTTCCTTTCATCTACTTCGCTATTGATAGAAAGGTTCATCATTTTGCCGGTTGCAGGCATAAATTGCCATAGTCCTGTCGCACCGCACCAACTAACAGCATTTGCATTCAACAAAGATTCTACTATTGAAAGGTATTTAATCTCATCAGGCATTCCTTTTTTGTCTAAAACCTCCTCGAATACACGGAAATAAAGATTTTTGCGATTTAATGCTGTTGTCAAAAAACTGCTTGAAGGGTTTTTCATGTAATGCATTTGCGTAACCACAGTTGCATCATATTTGAATGGAATGGCAGAACCAAGTAAATTTACAAGATCGTAAAACTTTTGTTCTGTTAATGATAAAACTTCATCAGTTGTTATATAAGGCAAAGGCTTTGTAATGGTACCTTGCAAAAAAAGTTGAGTTAAACTATCAATTTTTACGATAATATTAACTTGCGAATGAGATTTCACAAAACAGAAAAAAATCAAAATAATAGTGGAAATCTTTTTAAATAGCTGCATTAATTGTTATAAGGATTGGTACATTTATATTTTTCTAAAAATTAAGAACGCAAATATGCTTAAAATATTGCATAAAAACTATTGATATTTTAAAATAATATACTATTTTTGTAAGGACTGAATAATTTAATAGATAAAGGCAATGACAGAACAAAAAAAAAACACCATTACTTTTAAGGACATTGCACAAGAGGCATATTCCATGCAACCACAAGAAATGGCTGCGCCTTTGAAAAAAAACCATACAATTTTATCCATTGGAGTTCCAAAGGAAACCACAGCACAAGAAAATAGAGTGCCAATATCTCCATCCGCGGTCGAATATTTAGTAAACAACGGGCACGAAATTACAATTGAAAGCAAAGCAGGTTTGGCAAGCAATTTTAGTGATGAAAAATACAGTGAGGCTGGAGCAAAAATTGTTTCTACGCATAAAGAGATTTTTAACTCAGATATAATACTAAAAATTGAACCTTTAACTGAGCAAGAGGTGGAATTGATGAAACCCGATCAACTCTTGATTTCTGCACTTCAACTCGATCAAATTAATCCTATTATTTTAAATAAATTAATGCAAAAAAAGGTAAATGCTATTGCCTACGAGCTTTTGCAAGATGATTCAGGGTTTTTTCCAATTATTAGAGTGATGAGCGAATTGGCAGGCCACGCGTCTATTTTAATGGCTTCAGAATATTTGAACAATTCAAATATTGGAAAAGGAGAACTTTTAGGAGGTTTTACGGGCATTCCGCCAACTCAAATTGTGGTTATTGGAGCTGGTGCAGTTGGCGAATATGCTTGCAAAGCTGCTTTAGGATTAGGAGCAATTGTCAAAGTTTTTGATAATGAACTTTATCGTTTGAGAAGACTGAATAAAAACTTAGGGGCTAATATTTTTACTTCTACTTTGCAACCTAATATTTTGTCAGAAGCATTAAGAACTTGCGATGTCGCTATTGGTGCGTTGAGAGGCGAACAAGGAAGATGTCCTATTGTGGTTAGCGAAAAAATGGTAAGTCAAATGAAACCCAATAGCATAATAATTGATGTGAGTATTGATCAAGGAGGTGTTTTTGAAACATCAGAAATTACAAACCACAAAAATCCAATATTTAAAAAACATGATGTGATACATTATTGTGTTCCCAATATAACTTCACGCGTTTCTCGCACAGCGAGCTATGCTTTGAGCAATATTTTTACCCCAATTTTAAACGAAATGTCTAATTCAGGTGGTTTTCATGAACTAATAAAAGTTAACGAAGGCTTTAGAAAAGGTGTTTACATCTACAAAGGAAATATGGTAAACCAAGGATTGGCAAAAAGATTTGGCATCAAATCAAAAGATATTAATTTATTGTTAAATATTTTTTAGTTATTGCTTATTTTCGATTCTACCCTGACTTCATATTCTAAAAAAGCAGCCAAAATTAATTGAGAATAATTTTGCGAGGAATTCTGAAATCGTCCATAATTGGTGTTCCAAAGTTGATAAATTAAATCCATGTCTTTTTTAGGTTCAGGGATTGAAAGTAACGCACTTCTAACATTTCCTGCACCTGCATTATAAACATGCATAACCAACAATTTAAACCATAAATCATTTTCATTAATTTCACTTGAATCAAGCTCATAAAGCATTGATTTTGCGTAAGGAATACAAATGGTTTTTATTAACTCGCTTGCGGCAAAAGCCGAACGATTAAAATTAGCCCTTTCATCTGTTTTTTTATTCACTATTAAGCCAAATTTTCTAGCGACACTGGGCATTAACTGAAACGCGCCATAAGCGCCAGTTGGCGATCTTTGCAACTGATTTGGGCTTTCTATCAAAAGTATTGCTTTGGCATACCAACCATCTACTGCATTGTTTTCAAAAGCTTTCATTCCGGTAGGAATTTTTTCCGTTAGTTTTTCAAATGTGTAAAAATAGTTTTTGCCTTGTGTGCCAACAATTCTTGGACTGTCAATCAAGCAATGTATGCCTATTAAACTATCCAATATTCTTAGTTTTTGGTCTCCTTTAAAGCCATCCCAAATGGAGTAGTTCATGGTTGATAGAATTGTTCTTGATTTATGCAAATTTACGATACAGCTATCGCCAGATAGATTCATGATTTTGCGCCAAAAAACAACCTGAGGCATACTGTCAATTCTATTAATTTTAATAAATTCAAGCGTTTCAACATTCACTTTTTTATTTGCCTTTTTAGGCATCATAAAACTAGTGATTAAAATAGCTATTAATGTTGTTGTGAATAAATTTTTCATTATCTTAATAAGACTATTTTGCCAGTTGAGTTTTTAAAATATTTATTATTTTGTTTGTCAGCGTTCAATTGTTGGTTGGTATTGTTGTCATCCAATTGATATAACTGTGTTCCCTTGCTTTTTATTGTTACTGTGTATAAATAAACACCATTTGCCAATCTATCTCCATATTGGTCGGTGCCATCCCACACAATATCAGTAATATTATTGCCAATTCTAATGTTGCCAAGGTCCTCTTTGTTCAATTCCTTAACCACTTTTCCCTGAATATTCATAATTTTAATACTAATTTCGTCCGGCACATCATTGCCTGTCAATGTAAAAACAAAACGCATGGCCGTTGTAAATGGATTTGGATATGGATAAAAATTAGTCACACTTTCCTTATTAACTACCTGAAAATTAATTAAATATTCGGTTGTTCCGGCAAGTATTTTATTGGCGTCTTGAGATTGAACTTTTAAAGAATAAATGCCATCTGGCAATCCTTTTGGATTAAACTCTAATTTGGCCAAATTATAACTGTTTGTAGCAGGAAAAAACTTAACGCCCATGGTATCAAAGTTTATTTTCTCAAAATTTTGATTAGAACCTGGCGTTTTTAGCCAAAGCATAAAACCTGTACTATCTGTTTGCCAATTTATTTTATTCTCGTCTTTACTTGTTATTGTAATGATGGGACTGGCAGAAACAATTTCCCCGTTAGTAATGTGCTTGCCATCAAATGTAACATCTAATAGAGGGTTTATCTTATCTTCTTCAATGAAAAAATATCGAATTGCTGAATTGTTAGTTAAAGACAACTCCGGTATTATCGAACGGTTAAAATTATTCATATTCACTTTTACATAAAAAGCATATCTGCCACTCAATAATTTTGTATTGATATTCGCACCAATTTTAAAGAATTTATTTGGCAACAAGCTGTCGCTATATTGTGAAACTTTTTTATAAATGGTGTCTTTAGTGTCAATGTTAAAAATTGAAACTTCATATTCTAGATTTTTACCAAAAGCTAATTTAGAAATATTTTCAAACCCTATTTCATATTCAAATTTTTCTCCTTGTTGAAGTGTGTCTCTCCAATTTGAAATAAAAGCTGTTGTTGTTAAAGTGCCTTCTGCAACTTCAAAATTTGTAACTCGCCAGTGCATCAATTGCGGAGCCGTATAATTAGATAAATCTTCAAAATTACCAACCATATAAATACTTGGATATTTTTTAGCATCAATGCTGCTAATATCAAATGGCGAAGTTCTTATAGATTTATAAATAAGGGTATCCTTTCCTTGCAAATTTACCCCGTATATATCTACTGAAAACTTGTCTCCTGGTTTAATATCTTCATTGCTTATCCAAAAATGCAAGCCGCCCCATTGCGTTGTTGGTCCTATGATTTCTGTTTGCAAAGTGCCTTTGTTTCTTTTGCCGTACAATTCTCTTTCTACCTCAATATAGCTTAAATCCAAAAATGGATTCAATTGATATGTGCCTGTATCTTCGACAGCAGAACCATAAGGTGCTCCTTTTTGACCAATTATAGCATAAGAACTATATGGACTGATAAAACTGTCTACAATTTTTGAGCCAAATTTTTTAAATGCATCAATGGTTTCTTGCGACCAAGACACACGCTGATTGGTGCCGACATTACAAGCAGCTACATAAGTGCCTTCGGGGATAGAATCCACAAACTCATGGAACTGAGCCATTTGCGTTGGGCTGCCATCCCAAAAATTGTAGGCTTTCACAAGCTTTTCATATAAATCATAATTTACACCATCGTAATAGAATTTAGTGGTATTAAAAATTTTATTTAACCTAAACTGCTCTAAACTATTTTTGTCAAATAAAATTAATAATATACCGCCTGATGTTCCAGGGTTTAACGAACGAGAATTAAATCCGCCTTTTTTAATGCCAAAATTGGGGAATTTATCAGTAGCTGTGTTTATATAAACTTTTTCTGCAGTAATATTAAAATCAAATGTCCTTGACTGTTTGTTCAAATTCATTCTGAAAGTTTCGCTTGTTGGATAAAACTGAGGGTGGTGAGACTGCGACCAACCAGGTTCATTATTTAAAATATGAATAAAACTTCTACTGTCCCAATCAACTTTCGGACCCTGAAATTTGGCGCGCCAATAATAAACAATACTATCTCGTGTACCCATTAATTTAACTTTCCAAGCACTCGTGCTGCCAACTATTGTACTCGAATTATGTTTTTTCAGCCAAGGGCTGTTAAAGTTTGGTGTTGTATCGATTTCAAATTCAAATTTATTGTTTCGATCATAAATATTTAATGATTGAACAATTAAAGCTATTGTGTCATTGTTTAGTTTTGAAACAATATCATATCTTCTCGGATTAACAAGATTTACCGTATAACCATAAATATCATAATCATAAATTGCTTTATTGTTATCGTAATTGCTTTCAACGATTGCACTATCATTGTTTATGTGAACATCAAATCTATTAATACCTGAGCTCGCGCCATCTTTAGATTTGATAAATAAAATAACGGTATCTAAATATGGAATACTTTTTACTCTTAAGGTGTATTCTTTTTTAATAAATGAATTGGGATAATACCTAACAACCTTTATGTTAAATGAATCGTTGGTAAATAATCCTTTGTTAACAATTGGAATTGCCAAACCAATACTGTCTGAAAATGCTTGGTCGTTAGTCAAATAAATAGTTTTATTATCGATGGCATAATCTGTTTTTTGGGGTTGAAAAATTCTCAAGGAAGGATCGCCTTGCAAAAACATAATTCGAGATTGAATGACACTTAAATAACTAATCTTGTTTCCTGTATTGTTCAAAACCAGTTGAATCGCTTCGCCTATTGTAAACTCGCCCGTATATTTTTCTCTAAAAATTATACGGTACATTTCTTGAATCTGCCTGTCTACATGTCCTAGCTCTGAAAGCGAAGTTTGACCAATAAATGCGATTGCACCTTTATTGCTAGCATTAATGAATTTTTCTCCCGAAAGTTGAACATTTTTGCTCGGGGGGCCTGTGCAAGGATTGCCGATATTACAGCCATTAAAATAAAAAATAGGATATTTACCAATATTGCTGTATTCTGAGGTGTCCCCTACATCCACATCGGATACAGAGCTACTTCCATGCCCTAAGAAAGTCACAAATTGAACACCATTATCATCAGGCTTGCTAATAACATCCAAAAGCTTTTGTTTCATAAACGGCTCACTTATACCAACAGATGATTTTGTGTAGGTTGTTACTTTGCCTCCAAAAGGGAGTGCCTTTGCAATAGAGGCACTGTTATTTAAACGCCCAGTGAAATTAATTGCCTCAAGGCTGTTTTCACCACCAGCCAAGTGCATAAGATGTTTCCGCCAAAAATCATCTTTGTTTTCATCATATTGTTTTAATTTGTTTAAATAAATACCAATTTGGAATGGCTGATCGATGGTTAATCTGCCAATGGCAACTGTCGGCCCAAGCTTGGTTTCGTCTTTGTTTGAGGCAAACAAGTTGTCCGATGCAGGCACGCCAATAGATGGCACAAAATTACTGTTAATTAAATTGGGAGAAGTTCTGATTAAATTACTTTGATAACCTCTGCCCACCAAAAAACAAAATTTAAAGGTCGTGTCCCCTTTTTCTTGCATATATCTAATAAAATTTTTAACAGCTACAGGACTAGGAACACCATAAGAAAAATGATTATAAAGTTGTTGAACGGTTACCAATGTTGGATTTCCGATATAAGTTAATGTGTTTTTATAATTTAAAAAATCTGTTGTGTAGCTACCTACCAACTTTTCGTTAGTTACCATTATAAACTTGTGTTTATTTATAATACTTACAGGGTTAAATTGAATAAACTGATTGTCAATTGTTGTTGAACTCATGGCTGGAAAAATCTGATTGCTTCTTAAGTTTATAATATTTGTGCTGTCAATTAAAAAATATTGGGCATCTAAAGTTAAAGATGGCGTCATCATTTTTACATCTACTCCGTTTAACTCGCCTCTTATTCTGTAACCATTTGTTAAATCATAAAAAATGGGTCTATTTTTTCCAATTTCATAGTTTTTCCAATTCAAATACTGAGGCGAAACATTTTTTTCCAACTCAAAATTGAAGTTACTAATTTGATTCAATTCTAAGAACCTAGGGAACTTAATTTCTGCGGCCGAAACTCCAAAATACTGTATTGAAATATTATTAATTGCTACTGGAGAGAATCGAATGTAAGTGCTGCTTGGACCCAATAAACTTTGAGAAAAATCATTTGCTTTTTCAATTACTTGAAAACCATCAAAGATAGTGTCATGAATTTTTGTGTAGTTAATATTGTCTTTACTCAAAAAAACCTCCATATTGTGATCATTATTGTAAAACACATTTTCATTCACGCCAATGTATCTAAATCTAACTTTAGGAGAAAAGGCTGAATTAGTAGAGAATTGAGTATTAAATTCATGTTGCAAAATTGGCAACCCATTCCCACCAAACCCAATTAAAGGACTTGAATAACCCTCTGTATTTACATATTCTGGATTAGAAGTAATTTGTCCAGCAATCGAGAAATCTTTTCCACCATTGTATCTATCCGTAAAAACCTTTTTTTCTGTGTAAATACAATTTTGGAGTTCTGGAAAATTACTGTAATTTTTATTAGAATAATTGTAAAGTCTCAGACCGTTTTGTGGACTAGAAGATGGAATAAAAGTAAGATAATAAACATTGCTATCCGTAAACATACTGAAATCAGGATTGGCATTGAGTTCATTTTTTTGAAACAATTGATTGTCTAACTTTCCATCATTTGGCTGACCATAAAACTCTATAAAATCTGCCACATTAAAACGGTTGTCTTGCTCTCCTGCAACATATATAGGAATTTCTTTGCCTTGGTTAAAAATTTGGAATTTTTTTGGATTAACAGTTGCCAAATCAACTTGCATTTCTGTTGCAGCAGCTAATAAATTAAAATATTCTATCCTATAAATACCTTTTTTCAGTATTGTAAATTTAAAATACTTTTGGTCGGGTTTTATCCACTCATTGCCATAGTTTTGAGCTGATAACAATTGCGAAAATAATAAGACCAAACCTAAATAAAAACTCTTTTTCATTCTAAAAATTGAACTATATTTCGCAAATATACATTTTTTCTGAATTTTAAAAGCATTTAAGTATAAATATTTATCATTATTTTTGCTGCAAAAAATAAGGATAAATGAGTCAATCAGAAAAACTTAAACAAATTGTTGAAGAATCTTTTAATTTTAAAGGTGATTCTATAGTAATTGGTACAGCAAAATTAGGCGAAGAAACGCTATCAAATTGTTTGGTTAAAATTCCGTTAAAAACCTTTAACAGACACGGTCTAATAGCTGGCGCAACTGGCACAGGAAAAACAAAGACATTGCAAAATATTGCCGAAAAATTATCTCTCAGTGGCGTGCCTACATTATTGATGGACATAAAAGGCGATTTAAGTGGCATTTCGCAACCCGGCACAGCAAATGATAAAATTACAGAACGCCATCAAAAAATTGGGGTTGAATGGGTAGCTAAAGGCTTTCCAACTGAATTGCTTTCCATTTCGGGCGAAAAAGGTTTGAAAATGCGAGCCACAATTTCTGAATTTGGACCTGTTTTATTGTCTAAAATACTAGAATTGAACGACACGCAAAGCGGTGTTGTTAGTTTGATTTTTAAATATTGTGATGACAGAAAACTGCCATTGCTGGATATCAAAGATTTCAGAAAGGTTTGCCAACATATTCAGTCTGGAGAGGGTAAAGCGCAGGTAGAGTACGAATATGGCATGGTGAGCTCGGCTAGTATTGGCACTATTATGCGAAATATTTTGGAAATTGAACAACAAGGTGCAGATGTGTTTTTTGGTGAAAAAAGTTTTGAAGTAAATGATTTGCTTAGAAAAGACACCAATGGAAATGGCTATTGCTCCATTTTGAGACTTACCGACCTGCAAAGTAAACCCCGCTTGTTTTCTACTTTTATGTTGTGTTTGTTGGCAGAAATTTATGAGAAGTTTCCTGAAAAAGGCGATGCAGACAAACCTGAACTTTGTATTTTTATTGACGAAGCGCACTTAATTTTTAAAGAAGCTTCTAAATCTCTCCTGAATCAAATTGAAACCATTGTAAAACTAATTCGTTCAAAAGGCGTTGGACTTTATTTTATTACTCAAGATCCAACAGATGTGCCCGATGCTATCTTAGGACAATTGGGCATGAAAATGCAACACGCATTAAGGGCATTTACAGAAAAAGATAGAAAAGCAATTAAAACCATTGCTGAAAACTTTCCGCCAAGTGAATTTTATAAAACCTCTGACCTATTAACAGCACTTGGAATAGGTGAAGCCTTGGTTACAGTGCTGAATGAAAAGGGAATACCTACACCATTGGTTCACACATACTTAACTGCACCCCTCAGTAGAATGGATATTATTTCAGAATCGGAAATTGACCAATTGGTAAACCAATCGCAGTTGGCTAGAATATACAACGAAGAAATTGACAGAGAAAGCGCTTTTGAGGTGTTAAGCAAAAAAATAGAAGCAGCCACAGAAACGCATGATAAAGGGGAATGTATTCCTAAAAAAGCCAGCACTGAAAAATCCACCTTCGACCAGGTTTTAAGCAGTCCAACGGCCAAAGTTGTTTTAAGAGAAGTAACTAGAGGCTTGCTTGGTATTCTTGGGCTTAGCACATCTACAAGAAAGAAAAAAGGCACAGGTTGGTTTTAAAAAAACAAAAATTATGAGCATATTAAACACTCTGTCGCCAAAGCTTAGCAGCTTTTTGAGCAACAAATATCAAATTGAAGAAAATGAATTGGAACTGCTGACAAAAATTGGCGAAAACTCTTTGAAAAGCACACTGAAAAACCATGTTTTGAAACATGGCACCGATGAATTGGAGAACATTTTACTGGAAAAAACAGTTGCCAATAAAACCAAAATCCACCAAGTGGCAATTGAAAATTTGACACTTGAAATTAACCAATTGAAAACCATAAAAAACCTAGACGAAAACTTTGCCCAATCGGCCATTGATTTTGTGCTTTACTATTTAATTCAATCTTTTAAAACATCCAATTTGCCTAAAAACCTGAATGGCATTTGCGACTTTTTAGACATAGACAAATCTTTGGTGAAAGCAATTAATTCGCCCTTTGGTAAAATGTTTGGCAAGTTTATGAAATAAACTTTAGCTCCCTTTTTCTCCCACAAAATAATCGTCTTTGTGTTTAAAAAGGACATTGAAAGTTGTAAGTGTGCCATAAATTCGGGTAATATATTGTTGAATATTTACCTTTTCTTCGTCTGTTAAAATTTTGTGGCTATTGATGTTTTGCTCCAAAACCCTCAATCGGTCTCTGAGCATTACAATTTTATGAAAAAAAGTATCTATTGGAATTTCTTTTGGCTGCACGCTAGGGTCGAAAGCCTTTAAAAACATCACTCCGCCTTTCCATTTTTCGCCCAAAGCCACCCTTTCTGTGGCGTCCGTATAGCGTTGCATCAGGTTGTAAAAAATGTCTTCTATTTCATCTTTGGAAACCATGTTGCTAAAACCTTCTAACACTTCAATGACCTCAATGTCTTCAGATTTTCTGTCTATCTCTTGTGTGCCACCTTCAAAAAAACTAATCGTAAATGTTTCTAACCCTATGCGGCAAATAATGCCATCGCCTAGTTTGGTGTGTTTTATTCTGCTGCCAATGGACAGTTCTTTGTTCATTCTTTTTAAGGGTTTTTTATAAAGCACAAAGTTATAAATTTTAATGAAAAAATCTGAATTATGAATATCTGGAGAATTATTTGGGGGATAGGATTTTTTTATTTTCCTTTTCTAAACTAAAAAGAGTTAGCATAAAGACTTCTATTTTTAAAAAAATAAAACCTTCAATACTAATAGTTTTTCTATATTTTATTGAGCACTTGTTTGCCCAAAACCTCCGACATGCCATGAACTTTAACACGGATAAAGATTCCGTTTACATGAAAATTTTATCAATAAGTAAAAGCAGTTTAAAAATGAACCCTGACACTTTTATTTATGATATTTTACAACCCAGCAAACAAAACCATTGCCATGAGCACCGCAACTGAAACGGAAATACAGATAATAAACACACTTGGTATGGTGTTGCTAAAAACAACCCTGCCCGCAGGAGAATCTATTATAGACATTGGCGATTTGCCCAGTGGCGTGTATTTTGTAAAATCTAACATGGGTGTAAAGAAATTGTTGGTGGCGCATTAGCGCAAGCATTGCTTTTATAACATTTTTTTATAAATAAAAACTAAGCATTTTGGGCATAAAAACAAAATAATTAAAAAAATATTTGTTTTTATCAAATATGTTTTTATATATTTGCAATACTTAATTAATAAATTATATGAAAAATTCAATTACAAAAGCACAGAGCACAGAGCACAGAGCACAGAGCACA
>JBDNIM010000280.1:0-12997 GCA_041688295.1 Bacteroidia bacterium | reverse complement strand
AATTCACAATAACAGAAGGGCAAGAGACCAAAACCATTGGTTTCACAGGCGATTTGGGAAATTACAACTCCAAACTTGTAAAAGACCCAAATCCGCTTCAAGGGATAGATTATTTGGTTACAGAAAGCACTTATGGTGGCAGATTGCATAGCAACATAACCAATCCTGAAGAATTATTATTGGATTATATTAAAAATACTTGCGAAAAATTTGGTGGTAAATTAGTGATTCCTGCTTTTAGCGTTGGACGAACACAGTCGATTTTATTTACTTTAAAACAATTATACATTAAAGGTTTAATTGCACCAAATGTCAAAATATTTACAGACAGTCCGTTGGCGATAAAAACAACCAAACTTTATGAAGAGTATCATGATTTTATGAACGATGAGGCAGCCGAATTTAGCAAGCAATATGGTGATTTATTCAATTTTCCTCAGCTTTATGTTTTGGATAACAACAAAGAAAGTGAAATGGCTAGCCTAATTCCCGAGCCGGCAGTGATAGTTTCGGCAGCAGGCATGGTGGAAGGTGGCAGAATTCAAGAACATATTCGCAACCATATTAGCGATGCTTTTAGCACCATTCTCATTGCAGGATATTGCTCGGAAGGTACATTTGGTCATGAACTTTTGATGGGAAAACCAACCGTAAAAATAAATAACAGAGAAAAACAAGTTTATGCAAAAATTGCAAGAACCGATGTATTTAGCGCCCATCCAGACCAAGCTGGCCTAATGAAATATTTGGAATCCGTAAATTACCAATCGCTAAAAAAAATATTTTTGGTTCATGGCGATGTTTCTAGCTTGAATAAATTTAAAGAAAAAATCAATTTACCTTCAGTTGTAATACCAAAATATGAAGAAAGTTTTGATTTGTAAATCGTGGCCTTATTTATTGGCTCGGGGATGGTATTTTTCAATCGTTTCTTTTAAATACTTTTTGCTTAAATGGGTATAAATTTCGGTGGTATTTATACTTTCGTGACCTAACATTTGTTGAACCGCTCTAAGGTCTGCGCCATTTTCTACCAATCCAGTTGCAAAAGAATGCCTAAATGTATGTGGACTAATATTTTTGATTATTTTGGCTTTAGAGGCAATGTCTTTTATTAAAGTAAATACAAAAACCCTGCTCAAGCCTTTACCTCGTAAGTTTAAAAACACAATATCCGTGTTTTTATCGTGTATTTTAAATTGATTTCGCTTTTCATTAACATAAATATTAATGCTTTCAATGCTTCTGTTTGAAATTGGCACAAGTCTTTCCTTATTCCCTTTGCCAATTACTTTTATAAAACCACTGTCAAAATACAAATTCGATATTTTTAAGGTTATCAACTCGCTGACCCTAAGACCACAGGCAAACAAAACTTCAATAATGGCTTTTTCTCGATGCCCTTGTTTGGTGCTTAAATCTATTTGCGCAATCATATTATCGATTTCATTTGATGTTAAAACCTCTGGCAGTTTTCTTGCCGATTTTGGCATTTCGAGCAAAGCTGTTGGGTCTTTGTCGATAATATCCTCCAACAATAAATATTTATAAAAGGCACGCAAACCACTAATCATCCTAGCTTGGCTGCTGCTGGCTATCCCAATTTCATTAAGTAATTTTACATAATCGCTTAAGTTTTTATAAACAATTTGAATAGGTGAAAGTTCTAAATCATTTTGCCCTAAATAATGTCTAAAATAATTAATATCATGCAAATAAGCCTCAATACTATTTTTAGAAAGCGATTTTTCTAATATTAAATACTGTTTGAAACCATTAGTGGCACTTTGCCAATCCATGTCTTAATTTTTTATATCTATTTCCCGAACATTAACAACCTCGTTTGTATTTGCATCGGTAACGACACACACTAAATGACAATTTTCTGGTACCATATTAGCGGAAAATTCATATTCATAAACCCTTTCATAAACTCTGCCTGCCACCAAAGTTTGATTTAATGTATTTCCCGATGCCAATCCAAAGGCAAATCGCAAAACATGGTTGTGTTCATAATCGTCCTTCTCTCCAGCCCCATCAGGCATTGTTTGCTTGCTTAATATTTTACTTTCTGTAATATACAGAGCGTATTTATGGGTGGAAGAAACGGCTGATGTATAAACTAAACTCATTTTAAAATTTAGGTTTTTTCCAGCTAGAGACTTGCTTAATTCAATATTTACTGGCGTTTTTTCTTTCAATCTTAAATTAACCAAACTGGCCCAATTTGTAAATGGATTAAAACGCACAGTTTGAGGAGCAAATATTGCTATGTCAACTTAGCCTGAAGGCAAGCCAGTAGGTGGGCCTAAAAAACTAACAACCTGAAAACTAAAGGTAGAGGTTAGAGGCTCAAATCCATCATAAGGGTTAGTAAAATTAGCCAAATGGGTGGTGTAAAGTCCAATTAGCACTACACTGTCCTTTGTTTTTGCGGCCACAATTTCCTTTGCTCTGGTGGCAGCTTTCGGGCAATTGTTGCACCTAACACCCGTAATATCTTCTATCAAAACGGCTTTGTGTTGCGCTGCAGGAACATTAGTGGTAATGTAACTTGTGTCTTGGCTCTTAACTTCTTTTTCGAAATTAATAAAAGGCGGCACTTCTTCGCATGAAAAAAACAAAAATGAAAGTCCAAATACAAAGGCAAAAAAACGATTTTTAGTTAAAAACATAAAACAAGTAGTAAATAATCCTACAAATTTAATTAAAAAATACAATTATTACAATAAGTTAATTAAATTTGTGGCTTAAGGAAAAGTTGCCCATGTGGTGAAATTGGTATACATGCCACCTTGAGGTGGTGGTGGCCGAAAGGCTGTGCAAGTTCGAGTCTTGTCGTGGGCACTTTTTCATAAACAATGAATTTGAGAAAAGAGAAAAGAGACGTAAGTCGAAAGTTTTCTTTCCGTCTTTAAATATTTTGGGATGGATTGAAAGCATTTCCTAAAAAAGAGTCCACTTTTGTCGGAATGGGATTTATTCTTGTTTATACAATAAAACAGAAATTTTGAATATTCATAGAGCTTTTTTGGCTCAGCACAGACAGAATGACGCAAGGAAAAAGTGTGCAAACAAAACCACCTTGGCCTCAGCTGAGCCGAGACTGGCGCAGTTGCCTGAAACCTAAAATTCAAAAATCGAAAATAAATGCGCCCCGAGACTGAAGGTTTGGTTGATTGCGCCTTAGCGGTTTTTACTTTTGGCGCAGGCAACGGAACCCGGAAGGCGAGGAAATGGCGCCCAAAAAATTAAATCAAACGACAGCAATCTCTTTATCTTTGTACCAACTTATTTAATTTTAATAGTCAATCCTATTTTTATATAAAAAACACATTATCCATCATGCAAAAGAAAAAAATATTAATTGTTGGCGGTGGTTTTGCTGGCCTGCAATTGGCAAAAAATTTGGACGAATCTCTTTTCGATGTTTTGCTTATAGATAAAATCAATCACCATCAGTTTCAGCCGCTGTTTTATCAGGTTGCTACTTCGCAAATTGAGCCTTCGAGCATTTCTTTTCCGCTGCGCAATATTTTTAACAACAAAGCAAATATTCAAATTAGGATGGCTAATGTTTTGGCTGTCAATCAAGAAAACAACACCATAAATACTAATATTGGAACTTTCGATTACGATTATTTGGTGTTAGCAATAGGCTGTAAAACAAATTTTTTTGGCAATGAAAATATTGCTAAAAACGCATATACACTAAAAAGCACATCTGATGCCATCGCCATTAGAAACCACATTTTACTCACTTTTGAAGCGCTGATTTCTGCACCCGAAAACGAAAAAGACGGTTTGTTTAATTTGGTAATAGTGGGCGCAGGGCCAACGGGTGTTGAGCTTGCAGGTGCTTTTGCAGAGATAAAAAAGAATGTTTTGCCACGCGATTATCATGGCATAAATTTTTCTGAATTCAATATTTATTTGATTGAAGGCAGCAATCATACCCTCAACAACATGAGTATGAATGCAAAAACTGTTTCGCAACAATATTTAGAAACACTTGGCATTTCGATAAAAATGAATACCATTGTGCAAAACTATGATGGAACTAATTTAACACTAAATAATGGCGAAACCATAAAAACCAAAACCGTTATTTGGGCAGCCGGGGTTATTGGAAATCAAGTGGATGGTTTTTTGCCCGAACAGCTTGCAGGTGGCCATCGTTTTGTTGTGGACAGAAACAATAAAATAGCGCAAAGCAACAATATTTTTGCCATAGGCGACATAGCTTTAATGCAAACACCAAACTACCCTAAAGGTCACCCTCAGGTGGCCAATGTGGCCATAAATCAGGCAAAGCTTTTGGCTAAAAACTTAAAGAAAAATGAGCAAAAAAAGCCTTTGAAGGACTACACTTACAGAGATTTTGGCACTATGGCTACAATTGGGCGAAACAAAGCCGTGGTTGATTTGCCATTCATGAAAATAAAAGGCTATTTTGCATGGTTAATATGGATGTTTTTGCACTTAATGCTGATTTTAAGCGTAAAAAACAAATTGATTATTTTTATCAATTGGGCTTGGGCTTACATTACTAAAGACACCTCTTTGCGTTTGATTCTTATGCAATCTAATAAGAAAGATAAATTAGTATAGGAAAATTTGCGTTCGATAAAATAGTAAAGAATAATAAGATAAATTCAGGATTGGCTTTTTCAAAATGACGGAAGACACAAATGCTTATTGACACTTAAAGTATGCACCCTTAATCACAGCGGAAAAAACTATTTAGCAAAAACCTTGTCGCTGATGCCTTTGTTGATGGCATAGTTTTTAAATCGGATGTATATTTTCCCTTTTTTGACAGGTTTGTCGTTGTTGTTGTTACTACTTTTTGTTTTGTTCAAATCGGCTGCAACGGCTTTGGGGATTTTAAACTTTTTAACATCTACAGTAAAAACCATGCTGTCTGGCAAACCGTATTTTTGAGGTTCTGTGTTAAAATAAAAATAGTCGATTAGCATTGTGCCGTTAGATTTTGTTGTCGACTGCGATTTGTAAACCAAAGATTGCTCCTTGTTTACCCAAAACTTTGCTAAAACCAAGTCGCCTGTGTCCATTTTTGGAATCAGATTAATAATCATGGTTTTGGTTTTGTTTACCATCTCCTCTCCTGCTATCATTGCAAAATATGAGTTTGTGTCTTTAATGGTTTTAGAGAAATCCGAAAAACCTTGTTTGGGCAAAATGGCAATGCTTTTAGATTCAATTTTAAATTTGTCTTTCTGTTTGAAATAAACTTTTGCATTCACTGGCAAAATTTTTATCATTGGAATGTCCGATTTAATTTTAGCATCCACAGAGTAATCATTGGCAAGCATCATTTTTTTATAAACCTTGAAAATAATTGTGTTGGCTGTTTGTGAGTTTAGTTTTAGCGTAAATATGAAAAGGATAAGAACTGAATATATTTTAAGTTTCATGGTTTGTTTTTTTTAAGATAAAATGTCTTTTTTATTGAATTGATAAACAGCGATGCCAAAGAACACAAAAATATGGGTGAGTAAAACAACAACGGATTGTTTTATTTGGGCGAAAGGCAATGGGTCTTCAAACATACTGCGCCAGGCTGCCATGTGGGTGGTAAATAAATAAGGACGAATGTTGTCGAATACGGGTACATCTAGTGTGCCAATAATTGTAAAAAGAATAATAATAGACATAGTGGTTACGATGGGGCCAATGGAGTTTTCGGAAAAACAAGAGAGCATAATAGACAGTGTGGCAACGGTTGCCAAGGCTAAAAAAGCAATACCAAAGGCGGTAATAAAGCGCCAGTTGACATCGTTGTATTTTAAAATAACCAAACCATCGCTGTTTAAAACCATCATGTCGCCATCGCCAAACAACATTTTGCCCACCACAACAGACAAAACGCCCATCCAAAGCAAAAGAATTAGGGTATAAAGCAAGCCAGCCATGTATTTGGAAACCAACACACCAGTGCGAGAAATGGGTTTCGTTAGCAACATTCTAAGGCTGCCCATTGCGGCTTCTCCCGAAATCAAATCACCTGTAACCAAGGCCACAAGTAAGGGTATTTGTACGATAAGCATTTGTAAAATAATGAAAGCCATAAGGTTTCCGTTCAATATTTTTCCTTCAAAAGAAAGCGTTTGTTCAAAAGAAGCGGTAATGAAAGAAATGTAATTTTGGCCATCTATTTTCATCGCAAAAAGAATAATTCCTACTAAAACAGTGATAGCGATAACGCTGATGTAGGTGCGAGGCTTTGCCGCTATTTTAATAATTTCGTTGTATGTGTTTTTTAAAATCATGCTTGATTGATTAGTTTAAGAAAATAATCTTCTAATTTGCGTTTGGTTTCTATACCATATATCTCTATGCCATTGTCCATTAAAGCTTTATTCAAATCTGGAATTTCATTTTTGGATAAAAACACGCTTAATAATTGGCTATCGTCCACCTCCACTTTATGCAAAGCAGCAGCAATTTGTCGGCTTTTTTCCAAGTTGTTGGTTTCAAAGGTAACAATCAACTCTTCTGAATTAAGAAGCTCGGAAACAGAGCCTTCGACAATGGTTTTTCCTTTGTTGATAACCACCATTCGGTTGGCTATTATCTCAATTTCAGAGAGAATATGTGAGGAGAGGATAATTGTTTTGTTAAACTCGTTTTTTAGATTTAAAATAAGGTTTCTGATATCAATAATCCCTTGCGGATCCATGCCTGTAGTGGGTTCGTCCAACACAATTAAATCGGGATTGTGAATTAGGGTTTGCGCCATGCCAAGTCTTTGTTTCATGCCATGAGAAAACCCACTCACTTTGTCTTTTTCTCGGCCTCGCAATCCAACAAAGTCGAGCATTTTATGAATATTCTTTTTAGAAATATCGGCTTCAGATATTCTTCCAAAAATCTCCAGATTTTTTTCAGCCGACAAATACTTATAAAAGTCAGGTTTTTCAACAATGCAACCAATTCTTCTTAAAACATGGGTTGGATTATTCTTTATGTTTTCTCCAAAAACATTAATAGTGCCGCTGCTTGATTTTATTAGAGAGAGAATGCAACGAATTGTTGTGCTTTTGCCAGCACCATTTGGCCCCAAGAAACCATAAATATCTCCTTTAAACACCTGCAAATCAACTTTATCAATGGCTTTGAATTTGCCATAATATTTTTGCAGGCCTATTATTTCTACAATCTTTTCATCCATTTAATTCTTTTTCGTTTGTTTTAAATTACTTTATCACTTCAATTAACATAAAATCAGCTAGATAGTTTTCTTTTTTTCTTCGAAACGCGAAACGCAAACCGATGGCTCTATTTCCGATTGTTGAAACATGGCATCAAAAAGCATATTGCAATAATGTGGTGCCAAAGCGACCCCTTTAGACCCCAATCCATTAAAAACAAATATATTATCATGTTTTTTCAATGCGCCTATAATTGGTTTTCTA
This sequence comes from Bacteroidia bacterium, assembly GCA_041688295.1. Taxonomy (GTDB): domain Bacteria; phylum Bacteroidota; class Bacteroidia; order NS11-12g; family UBA955; genus JABMMZ01. Next base: position 5,558 of record JBDNIM010000280.1, on the reverse strand, counting down.
TCTAGGCTAGAAGGACGGATGCCCGCTTCGTGGTTTTTAACAATTACTTCTTTCGGAAAAAACTTGAGAAGTTTTTGCAACAATTCATCTTTAACGGACTCGTTAACGGTGTAATCCAACTGTTTCCATTCAAAATTAGAGCCTATTTTATATTTATTGTTATCTATGTTTACCATAAATACACCTTGCTGAATAATAAAATCATTAAACGCGTCCTTGTTTTCTACTATTAACACCTCTCCTTTTGCAGGCTTTAATTCAATGTGTTGGGTCAAAGGATTGTTTTTGATACCAACACCCTCGCAAAAAACAATCTGATTGGCTTCTATATTATTATAAGAGACCTTCTTATCTATTTTTAAATCTTGAATAACAAATTCCTCATCTAAATACTGCCCATTGCTTTGCAATTCATGTTTTAGCGCATTTAACAAAACTGGGATATTTACCCAACCCGAATGTTTCACTTTTAGCAAACCAAAAGGAATTTCAAAGGATTTAAATCGACTGTCATTATCTACAATTTCTACAAATGCTTGAAAAGTTTCGTTTTCTGCTAAAATACACCAATTGTTAAAAGCTTCTTTACTTTCTATGACATAATATATAGGTGTTTGGTGAAGAAATTGAACAGACAAAAGTTTTTCAAAGTTTAAATAATTCTCTGCAACGAAAGGATAAATCTCTGCCGCATTTTGCGATAGCTTAAAGCGTTTTGCTAAAATAGGATTATAAATACCGGCCGCCACTTCCGAACTTTTGGTGATTCCAAATTGATTGACTACAACAAAAGTTTTCTTTTCTTTTAATAGCTTTAAAGCCAACACAGAACCAGCTAACCCCATCCCCACAATTATAACATCTACCTCTTGTTTCAAAAATATTTTAATTAGAATTTAAAAATGAGTAATATTGCCAATATATTATGAAACATATTGCTAGCAAAACTACAACTAATTTTTATTCTAAAATTATATTTTTTATTTCCATTTCATTGTTTCTTTTTTCCTGCAACCATGCGGAACAAAATGCAAAACAAAAAACTGGTCAGACACCCATGATGGAAACAATTGAAACACAAGAGGACCTTATAAAGGTTGCAGAAGACATCAGAAATGTGTTAAGTAATCAACTAAAAGGATGGAACAATGGAAGTGTAGATACATTTATGATAGGCTATTGGAACTCTGAATCTTTAAAGTTTATTACAAAAGATGGTATAAAATTTGGATACGACAGGGTGAAAGATGACTACAAAAATTCTTATAAAACGAAAGAAAAAATGGGAAATCTCACATTTGAAAATTTGGCTTTTACCCCATTGGCAGACAACAATACCATTGTAAATGTAACTGGAAGATGGATAATTAAACAATCAAATATAGAACAATCAGGGTTATTTTCTTTAATCCTTAAAAAAATAGACAACAATTGGAAAATTATTATTGACCACACATGGTAAAATTTTTAGGCAAATATCAGTATGTATTGCTCATATATATTTTTGTTAGCTTGCTTTCTCACTTCTATATTTTAACCACACCGCCATGCGGCACGCATGTTTGGCGACAAAGCAACACGCTTTCCATGGCCAGAAACTTTTATGAAGAAGGCATGAATATTTTTGAGCCAAAGATAGACAGAAGAAACTTAACGAATGGCATCACGGGGTCTCACTTTCCTTTGTATGAATGGCTTTTGGCTTTGCTTTCTAAGGTTTTTGGATATTCGGAAACTTTGGCGCGTTTTTATAGCTTACTCATTTTCTCTGTTGGAATGCTGGCTATGCGAAACCTTATCGTTTTCTTTACCAAAAACAACTTCTTAGCTTTTATTTCGGGGCTTTTGTTGCTTTTTACACCATTGTTTTATTACGATAGTGCGAATGCAATGCCAGATGTTTTGGCTTTGACCCTCTCCTTGTTTGGTTTATATTATTACCTAAAATACTTTACAAAGTTGGGGATTCAATTTTTGATTTATGCTTCATTGTTCAGCCTTTTGGGTGGATTGATAAAGTTTCAATTTCTTATTATCCCCGCTTCGGCTATTGTTTACTTTCAATTTAACAAAAAACAAATCATTGGATTGTCGGTTGCGGTTTCATTTATTTCTGCGGTTGTTTTTATATGGTATAAATATGCGATTGATTTAATGAATAAAAATGATTTAAAGGAATTTGGCTTATGGATAAAACCTATTTCGTGGAAAGAAAAAATGGATACAATGTTACAAAATATATCAATAGACCTGCCAGAAATGATTTTTGGATGGGCACTGTTGTTAATGTCTTTGCTCTTGGTATATAAATTAAGAAAGGAAATTCGTTTTAACAAACCTTTTTATTTTGTTTTATTTTGGTCTTTGGCTTTTGTGGCGTTTTATTTTATAGGGATAGAAAGGTTTAAAAACCATGCATACTATTTCTTCGCCTTTGGGCCTGTGCCCGTGTTTATCTTCGTTTTTTTAGCGCACAAGGCAAAGCTGAGCCATCAACATTTGATAATAGCGCTATCTTTTACTGTTGTTTGGGCAGTTGCTCGCATCTATCCTGCAAAATGGGCCCCGCAAAAACGAGGGGTTCCTGTTGAGTTTATGAATAATGAACAACGCACGGCTTTAGAAAATGCAATTCCAAAAGGTGAGAAATGCGTGATAGGTTCAGATATATCTGGGTGTATCTATTTCTATTTTACGCATACAAAAGGCACTTCTTTTGAAGAGGCTGACGAACTTTATCGCCCAAAAAACAATATGCGCTATTTAGATTATTTGCACAAAGGTGGCATTAACTATATCATATTGCACGAAAGTGAAAGGCGATTCAGCGAATTAAAAACCGATTTTAAATTAACAAAGATTAATAAAATAGGCAATTTCAGTGTTTGGTTGATAAACTGATTAATAAAATAAAGCAATATTTAAGTCAAAATAATTAAATTTGCAAAGGTTAGCTAAATTAATATAAAGCGTGTCGATTAAAGTAGAAAATTTAACAAAAATATATGGCAAACAAAAAGCCGTTAACAATTTGAGTTTTGAAATAAATTCGGGAGAGATTGTTGGTTTTTTAGGTCCGAATGGGGCAGGAAAAACAACGACCATGAAAATTTTAACTTGCTATATTCCTCCTTCGGCTGGCAGAGCATTTGTTAACTCAATGAATGTTGAAGAGGAGAGCATCGCGGTAAGAAAACAAATTGGTTATTTGCCCGAACACAATCCGCTTTATATGGATATGTATGTTAAAGAATATTTGCAGTTTGTGGCTTCTTGTTATGACATAAAAAACAAAACCAAACGCGTTGAGGATATGATAGGGTTAACGGGTTTGCAAATAGAAAAGAACAAGAAAATTGGGCAGCTTTCTAAAGGATACAGACAAAGGGTGGGTTTGGCCCAAGCCATGATACACAATCCTTCGGTTTTAATTTTAGACGAGCCCACTAGCGGTTTGGATCCCAACCAAATTGTGGAGATAAGAAACCTTATTAAAGCCATTGGGCAGGACAAAACGGTGATGCTTTCTACGCATATTATGCAAGAAGTGGAGGCGATGTGTAGCCGCATTATGATCATAAACAAAGGTGAGATTGTGGCAAATGGCAGTGCAAGCGAGCTTAAGCTAAACCAGTCTAACCAAGTTGTTGTGGTGGTTACTTTCAGCCAAAAGGTTCAAAACAATGCCGCTTTAAATGCTTTGGGAAAAGTGAATCAACTGGATGAAAAAACATTTGAAATTAAAAGTAATTTGCTAGAAAAAGACCTGAAAGCCGCTGTGTTTCAATTTGCGGTGGACAATCAATTGGTGATAGAAGAACTGAACACCAAAAACAATTCGTTAGAAGACATCTTTAAAAAAGTGACCCAATAAGCCAAAATGTTAAGTATATATCTCAAAGAAATTAGAAGTTTTTTAAGTTCGCTGATTGCAATCATCGTTATTGTTGTTTTTCTTATAGCTAACGGTCTTTATATCTGGGTGTTTAAGGAAACCAATATTTTAGACTATGGCTATGCCAACATCGATCCTTTGTTTGAATTGGCGCCTATTATTTTCATCTTCCTTATTTCGGCCATCACGATGCGCTCTTTTAGCGAAGAAAAGAAAACGGGTACTTTTGAAACCCTTACAACAAAACCAATAAGCGACATGGCTATTATTTTAGGCAAATTTTTTGCAGCCATTACGGTTGTTTTATTTTCCATCTTGCCAACGCTTTTGTATTATTACACAGTGAAAGAACTAGCACTTCCGAAAGGGAACCTAGACACAGGCGCAATTATGGGCAGCTATTTGGGGTTAATATTTTTGGCGGCAGGCTATGTTTCTATTGGTATTTTTTCTAGTATAATTACGGACAATCAAATCGTTTCCTTTATAGTCAGTATGTTTTTATGCTTTTTTATATATTTAAGTTTCGATTACCTAAACTCTTTCTCATTATTCAAAAGTAATTACTTTTCTGTTGAATGGTTGGGCATCAATTTTCATTACAGAAACATCTCGAGAGGCGTTGTGGACACTCGAAATATTATTTATTTCTTAAGTTTGATAATAATATTTATCAGTTTAACCAAAATTAAATTTAACAGCAGAAAATGGTAAACAAAACTAAAAAAAGAACCCTGAAGTCGCAATCGATAATAGAACTTGTTTTAATTATTACAATGATTGTTGTGCTGAATATTTTGGCAAGCCAATATTATAAAAAGTTTGATTTGACAGAAGAGAAAAGATTCACACTCTCAGAAACCTCCAAACAGTTGGCAAAAAAGATAGATGACCGCATGTATTTTAAAGTGTATTTGGAAGGCGACAACCTTTCGCCTAAATTTAAAAGATTGAGAACGGCAACCCTCGATATTCTTAGAGAATTTAGAGACCTGAGCGGCAATAAAATTGATTATGAGTTTGTAAATATTTTTGAGAACAAAGACGACAAAGAAAAAGCCGAAATACTGAAATCGATGAACGAGAAAGGGCTGACTTATTTTAATGATATTGAAATAAACTCCGACCAACAAAAGCGCAACCTAATTTTGCCTTCGGCTGAGGTTAGCTATGGCGAAAACAAGGAATATGCCATCAACCTACTGAACACCGAGTTTGGACAGGCGGGCGAAACAGCGATTAACAAATCGATTGAGGGTTTGGAATATGAAATAGCCAATGCCATTAGAAAATGTATTGATAAAAAGCCTAAGAAAATTGCTTTTTTATATGGACATGGCGAGCCTGATGTGTTATACATGGACGAAATGCTGAGCGCACTAGGCGAAAACTTTAGTGTGGAGCGTATTTTATTCAATCTAAACGATGAACAGTTTTTAAGTCAGTTTGCTTATTTAGCAGAAAAAACGCAAAATTTTGACACCTTGGGCAAACAAATTGTACTGAAAACATTGGATAAATTGAAAGAATACGATGGTGTTGTTATTGTGAAACCTACTGAAAAGTTGGAGAACCAAGAGGCTTATATTATTGATCAATTTATTATGAATGGGGGCAAAACAGTTTGGATGGTGGATCCCATTATGGCCGAACACGATAGCTT
>JBDNIM010000279.1:0-1533 GCA_041688295.1 Bacteroidia bacterium | reverse complement strand
TTGTAACATATTGGTTGTGGTATTAAGATTTTTATTTTGAAATAGCGTCACTTTATTACTCGCATTGTATTCATAAATAGATTGACCTTTTGCCTCATAGGTTACCCCATTATCTGTTGATGCTGATGTGGTAACTAAAGTTTTAAAATTGGAGGCATTGTAAACATACATTGTTTTGTAAATAGGAGATTGAAAGGCATAAGTTGTTATCTATGTTAGGTTATTATTGGCATCGTAAATAGAAACTTCAGTTCTGTTTAATAAGTAATTATTGCTTGCTGGAATGTAGTTAGAATCTGCTTTTACCAAAACATTACCACTTGCATCATACATCCAGTTTTGTTTTCGAAGTTTTAACCATGCGTTTTGATTAAAATTACTTGTTAATTCCCTATTTTTTAATCCGTTGGTGTAGGCATAGATTGTTTTATTTCTATTTCCCCAAGCGCCTTGTGTCCACTCTTGGTATAGGGTGCTGTCCAATTGATTGTTGGTAGGGCTTTTGTAATAATTAATGTTGCGGGCAATGGGTGTTTTTACATTGGTGGCGCTTACGGAAAAAGATTTGATGGTGTCTTTTCTGCAAAATTGGGCCGATGCACTAAATGTGGCAGCCAAGAATAATAGGGTAAGGATTTTTTTATTCATTTTTTTAATTGTTTTTAAATGGTATTCATGATACTTCGTGTTCATGTTATGATATATCTAAATTATGGTACAAAATTGGGTGTATTGTGCCTCTATTATTCATCCGTTTTATGAAATGGGGTTTTGGGTTTATGAAATTGAATTTAAAAAATATTATGCAGTTGAAAATTTCACTCTATTAGCTTGAGTTGCATTAATTTTTGATACATTAGAACAATTGAGTATTTTCAATTGTGCATTTTCTCCAAATTATTAAAATACAAAAAGCTAAATTCTTTTTTCAAAATAAGAATTTAGCTTTTTGTATTTTTTTCGAAAATTTTATATTTTCAAACCAAATCCAAAATTAATAATTCTGCCCTCGCTTGGCAAAATGCCAGGGCCAGGATAGCCGCTAGCTCTTCGTGTTGCATATTTTGTGTTCAATAAATTATTCACGCTGATACGAAGATTGTAATTTTTCATGAACTTGTATTCCATTGAAAAATCGTAAACTTGATAGCCATCAAGCGCGCCCATTGTGCCGGTTGGGTTTGGCATTTCAGTATTTGTTGCATCGGTATAAACTTTGCTGGAAACCCTGGACTGTATTGTGGCAGAGAATCCTTTCAATGAATAGGTTAATCCAAAATTATGTATTTGATTTGGCGCATACTCTACTTTTTTGTTTTTCAAGTTATTTTCAGTAATAGTTATGTTTGGTATTGTTCCTGAACTTGAAGTAGTTTTAAATTCTCTGTATTCAGCATTAATGAAAGCAAGTGAAGCAAAAATATTTAAGTTTCCATTATTCTGGTTTACTTTTAATATTTTAAAAATATTCATTTCAAAATAGGTTTCTAATCCTTTGTTTGCAGACTCGCCAAGATTAGTTCTGTATTGATA
>JBDNIM010000278.1:0-8077 GCA_041688295.1 Bacteroidia bacterium | reverse complement strand
TCTAGAGTGTCTTCTCCTTTAGATTTATCATTAAAACCCGTTTTTGATCACATAGAAATGGGGATTTTAAATAACGAAATGCTGGTTAGTAAAATTAAAGGGAAGCCTTATTACAAAGATTTGTTTCAAAGTGCATTTAATAATGGAGAAATAAATAGAGAAAACATATCTATAGCTATTACATCCTTTTTAAATGCTATTTATTCTAAACAATCCAAATTTGATAAAGAGAAGGCAGGAAATTTTACCGGGTTTACAACTCTTGAAAAATATGGTATGGAATTGTTTAACAGTAGCCGTTTGAAATGTGGCACTTGCCATTCAACATCAAATTTTTCAGCTCCTGATTTTGAAGGTGGCCCTTATGGAAAATCTAGTGGCGGTTTTAACGGTGATGATGGCCCAAAAGGAACAGCTAACATCGGTTTAGATTTAAATTATAAAGACCAAGGATTAAAAGATGGACAGTTTAAAATCCCATCTTTAAGAAATATTGAGTTGACTGCTCCGTATATGCACGATGGAAGATTTTCTAGCCTTAATGATGTCTTAAATCATTACAGCAATGGAATAAAAATTCACAGAAATTTAGATTCTAAATTTATTAAAAATGGTCAGGCCGTTAAACTAAATCTTTCTGACTTTGAAAAAGATGCTGTTATTGCTTTCTTAGAAACATTAACCGACAAAGAATTAATCACAAACCCTAAATTTTCTAATCCATTTGTATTAGGGAATTAATAGTTTTTGCAAGCAACCAAGTGTTTAAAAAATTAAAGTTAGATGAACTTGGCCGACAGGATTTAGAGAGTATTAAAAAGTCGGATAAAAACAATATAATATTAATTCTAGACAATGTTAGAAGTATGCATAATGTTGGAAGTATATTTAGGACTGCAGACGGTTTTGGAATAAAAAAGATTTACTTGTGTGGAATAACAGCCAAACCACCGCACAGAGAGATTCATAAAACTGCACTTGGTGCAGAAAATAGCATAGACTGGCAATATTATGAAAACCCTTCAGAAGTTATAAATAAACTTAAAAGCCAAGGGGTGAAAATAATCGCCATTGAGCAAGCCGAAGGCAGCATTCCTTTAAATAATTTTATTTATGATGAAGAGAATCCAATTGCCATTATATTAGGAAATGAAGTAGAAGGTGTTTCTAATGAGGCGATGAATATGGCTGACAGCTGTGTTGAGATTCCTCAATTTGGCACCAAACATTCATTCAATGTTTCCGTTTGCACAGGTATTGTGCTATGGCAATTATTGGGATAAATCTATTTTGATTTTTAACACACCTTTTTAATGTGAAATAGTCTGCCTTTAATAGTTTTACATTAACAAAAGTTATTTTCCTCTAACCATTAGAAATCTTAATATAGGATTCAATGGCAGCAAATATTGATGGATTTTCTTTTGTAGGCGCAGGAATATCTACAAATAAATTATATTCCCTCATAGCAGCTTGAGTTGTTTCACCAATAGCCACTAGTCTGGTGTTGTTTTGTTTGAATTCAGGAAAGTTTTCAAACAAAGATTTTACATCTGCTGGACTAAAGAAAACGATGGCATCATAAAAAACATTTTCCAAATCACTTAAATCTGCTGAAACCGTTTTGTACATTGTGCTTTCTGCGATGCTTATATTAGATTCTGCACAAAAATCAAGAATATTAGATTTTCTGATATCAGAACATGGAAACAAGAAGTTTTCTGTTTTATGAAGAGTTAGCAAGCTGAAAAAATCTTTTTCTGTGATACCTTTTGGCGTAAAAACTTTCCTTTTTCTTAAAAAAATATACTTTTGAATATAAAGACCTATGCCCTCATTTGTGCAAAAATATTTCATATCTTGGGGCAAATCTACACGCATTTCTTCCACCACTCTAAAAAAGTGGTCAACCGCATTTTTGGAATTAAAAATTACGGCAGAATGACTTATGATACTCACACGAGATTTTCTTACATCTCTCCCATGTACAGGTTCTACTTGTATAAATGACCTATAATCAATCTTTACTTTAAACTTAGTGATTAACTCGTCAAAAATAGATTTTTTCCCAGCCTCAGGTTTATTTTGAGAAACCAGAATAGTTTTAATTTTTCCTTCTTTTATCATATAATAAGAAATTTGTTCAATGATTTTAATAGAACCATTATGGGTAAAATTTCAAAGCTGCAAATATACAAAATTAATATCAAAATGGAATCACTTTTATAAAAGTCTCTTGACAGTACAAATTTTAAAATACTACTAGCATAAATTAGAATCATAAAAACAACTAATATCGTTGGAATATTGTCAGCCAACCAAATGCTGCTATTATAATAACTAATTACAATAATGGGCAAAAAAATGACACCTATAAAAAAAGCATTGATTCTGAATATGATTGCATAATGGGTTTCTAGTTTTTTTTGGTTAAATGCAAAAGAAAAAATGTTTTTTAAGAGTTGACTTAAAATAAATATCGTTAACAATGCTAAATTTATATAAACGATAAGGAGAAAATCTGCCACTGCTGGGGTTTTGTCGTAGTTTTTTAAAAAAACAAAGACGCCAATTCCTATCATCTGAGCGGTTATAAACCATGTTAAAAGTTTGCTGATTTTAAATTCTTTGGTTTGGGTTTCTATAAATTCCCTAAAAAACAAAGTGTTATAAAATGAACGAATAATTAATTTGTATTGAAATGGATAGCTTGATTTAAATAGAATGATAATCAGTAATGTGAAAATTAGCCATAAAAATACAATATGGTTGTTAATGTTTTTTCGATTTGGTGGATTTTTTTGCGAAATTAGCGACTTTCTTATTTTTGATTTAGAGGCCGCAAAGGTTTTATAATTATAGCCTATAAATTTTTCGTAAAAAATGGTGTCTTTAACTAGAAAAAGGGAGTCATTTGTAGTAATTGAATCCAATTGCCTTATTTCATAAAAAGTTAAAGTATCTTTTGTTTCTTGCCCAAAAGAAGATAAAAATAATCCAACAAAAAGTAACGATAATAGGGTTTTAAAAATAGTTGCTAATTCCAAAATGTATTTTTCCTGTTCTTAAATCAAATGGATTGTTCTTTTGCGTGCCAAGCGCGTAAATTAATGATAGCACACCTGCACCTGTTTCAATATTTGCGCCAGCGCCAAAGCCCCAAGGATAGTCATAAGTTGCTCTGGTTTTGCCAAAACTTTTGTCTTCGATATAAGCGCCATTCCAAAACAGCCCGATATGTGAGTTTTTTGAAATTAGGTATCGAAATTCTATGTTTAGCATGTTGAAATTGTTTGCAAATATACTTTGTTCGTTAAAACCTTTTAAAGAATTTATTCCACCTTCTCTAAAAAGTTCATTGAAAAATATTTTGGGAGCAATGGTTTGAGAGATTAATGTATTGATTTTTAGGGTTGTAAATGTGCTTGTTTTAAAATATTTCTGGATATTAATTCTGTAATTATATTGTGTATTTGTCAGTTTTATTGAATCATAAAGACTTTTTCCGTTTGATAATTTAATGGCCGAAATATTGTTGTCTCTTAAAATCTCTTTGGTTCCAATACTAAAACCTGCGTCTATAAGCCAGCCTTTTTGAGGGTTTAGGTTGTAGTCTAAAAAATTGAAATCTGCCTCTAGTCCATAATTTTTATTTTGTATGGCATTAATAGTTGGGAAGTTTTGGCTTGTTTTTATTGGCATGGTATCTACAAAATTTAAATTGGTGGCAGAAACAGAATAGAAAAATTTGATGCCATTTAGCCCAGAAGTAAAATACTGGAAGTCAATTCTATTATTGATTGTTGTAAAAAGAGTGTCAAATTTCAATAAATCGAGTGAATAGTTTAAGCCAAAAGGTTTGTTGATTAGATAAGGCAATTTTATTCTTGTTTTAAATTCTTGCGAACGGGTGTTAAAACTTCGCCAGTTTAATTCTAAACCTTTGGCAGATTTAAAAAGATTGTTAAGTTTTAAAAGAACTTCGCCCGTAAAAACGAGTTTTTGTCCAATGCCGCTGTTGGGCGCAAATCCAACAATGCCATTAATTTGATCTGTTTTCCTTTTTTTTAAATAAAAATAAGGTTTTGCCAATCCGCCATCAACAAAAGCAATTAATGGGTTTTTTTCTACTGCAATAAATGGCAACTGATTTAATTTTACAAGCGTTTTCCTAAAATTAGATTCGCTGTATGGTGTGTTGAGCTGGATGCCAAGATAGGCGGCTAAAAATTTCTTTTTTAATACATTGTCGCCCTCAATATTTAAAGTATCAAACTTAATAAAAGGCCCTCTATCAATATTAAGTGTAAAATTGATTTGTTCATTGCTATCAACATTTGTTTGCGATTTTATTTCGGCAAATGGAAACCCATTGTTTTCCAAATTATTTAGCAAACTTATAGCCGTTTCGTTCCTTATTTCTATCGTTGTTTTCTTTTGGGCTATGTTTCTTTGAATAATGTTCGTGTCATTTGAAACTATCTGAATCCCATTTATTTTATGCTTTGCACCAACAAAGAAATTGACATAAGTTGTATCTTTTTTGTATAAAATTGAATCAAAGTTGCAGGTTAAAAAACCACTAGCAATATAAAAATTTTTGAATTTTATTAGGTTGAAAATTTGAACAATGCTATCTCCGTTTAGGTTTAAATTGTAATTTAGTGGATTTTTATCTATTTTTAAAAACCTTGTTTGGCTGTATAATCTATTTTTAATACTAAAAATTAATAGGATGCTTAAAAGTGTTATTTTAATTATAGTTTTCAACAATAAATATTAGGACAAAAATAGTTGAATTTTCAATAATTTTTAGAACAATATATCGTGAGTTATTTCGTTTTTATTTTAATATGCTTTATTATTGCAGTATGAAATATTTAAGAATCGTTTTTTTACTTTTAATTACCATAGTTGTTTTTTCTGCTTGTGGTGGCCCCACAAAATGTAATGGAAAAAGAGGTACGCGCGTTCAGATGGGAACCATGTAGTTGTGAATTTATTGTTTGTTTGTTTGGGTAATATTTGTCGAAGTCCTTTGGCGGAATCTCTATTTAAATTTAATTTGGAGAAGAAAGGGAAATTAGCGTTTTTTAAAATCGATTCTTGCGGAACAAGCAATTGGCACCAGGGGGAAAAAGCAGACCATCGAACGCTCAAAAACGCTAAAGAGAATGGAGTTTATATTACGCATTTGGCTAAACAAATTACCCAGAATGATGTCAATCAATTTGATTATTTATTTGTAATGGATAACGAAAATTACAAAAATGTTTTACAAATGTTTCCAGAAAGCGAAAAAAAACTATTTTTGCTAACCCATTTTTCCAAAATTAAACACAACCAAATTATCCCAGATCCTTATTTTGGAACTGAAAATGATTTTCAAGATGTTTTAAATCTATTAAATATAGTAACAAATGAATTGGCAGATTTTCTTATCGAAAAACATTGTAACTAACAAAAATTTTAACACTGGTTTTGGTTTAGTTGTTGTTTTGTTTTTCACATACCAATATTTTTTGTTTTGTGTTCAGCCCGGATACATTGATGCAGACGGAGGTATTTTTTCAGCAATTGCTCAAAAAATGATAGATGGAGCGATTTTGTATGAAGATGCTTGGGAAAACAAACCTCCTGGCATTTTTTATTTAATAATAGTTTTTATGAAATTGACCCCCAATGCGGTCAATGCAGTGTTTTTTTTGGGGTTCTCCTCAATTTTATTAAGTGCCTTTGCTTTTTATTTTATTGCACTTAAATGCACGAAATCCATTTTGTTTTCTATCGCATTTGTTATAAGTATTCTGCCTGTAGTTTTTGATAAGGGCATGCACCACGATTTTTTATATACCGAGTTTTATGGCATTTTAATGATTTTATTAAGTGTTCTATTTTGGCTTATTTTTATTGACAAAAAGAAAACTTATTTCTTTAATTTATCACTGATTTTTCTTGGGTTTTCTTTTTGGTTTAAAGAGCCGTTTTTTATAGTGGTTGTTGCTTTGTATTTATACTATTTTAAGAGTTTAGAGAATAAGAAATTGGCTTGGAAAGGCTTGTTTTTTTTAAGTATACCTAGTTTTGTTTTTGTTATAGTTCTTCTGTTTTCAGACAGTTTTTGGCCTTTTGTTGATATCTTGAAGTATAATTTTTTGTATGCAAAATCTGATGTTGTTCTGCCTGCTGTAAACAAGGTTGACTATATATTAAAGCCACTAATAACTTTTAATTTTCCATTATTTTTATTGTTTTTTGTTTCTTTTATTCATCTGATATTTAGTAGGAATAGGGCGCAATTATTGTTTCTATTATTGGTTTTATTAAGTAGTTTGGTATTCGTTTTTTTAACGCCTTATAATTTTCAACACTACTACTTCCCATTTTTTGCATTATTTTTTGTTGTAACTCTTCTTTTGCTTAGAATGAAACTTGAAATAGACAAAAAGCTTAGTTTTGTTTTTTATTTCTTGATGTTTTATCAGCTTTATGGACTAAATAAAAATGATGATATTAAATGGAATGTTAAGTTTGAAACATATAATGAGGATAAGTTTACCAAAACAATAAAACAAAATAAAGGCACATCTCTATATATAGATATAGCAGAGGGCGCTTCATATTATGCAAAAACAGGATTGAATAGTCCAACATTTTTGCCTGTGCCTTTACCTGTGCATTTTGCAGAAAATAAAATTGGAATAGAAAATCGTACAATTGTTTGGAATGAATTAACTCAAACACCTCCCGATTTTATAATTAGGGGAAATGAACTTTCTTATTATAATTGGTTTTTTGAGTCAGGTAGTTTTTATGATAAAAAATATGTACTTATTGATAGTATTTCTGGGGTGAATAATAAAAAATTGTTTTTGTTAAAACTAAAATAAAGTCAATTTAATTGACTTTATTAGGCATTGGTTTCTGTATAAAATGTTTGTATATTTTGCTGAAAGACAGTGTTATATAACAACGAAGTTATAGATTTGAATCTATTAATACGCTTTGTGAAAAATAAATTCAAAATAGAAAACAATAGTTTGTTTGTTGACAATGCAGGACATAAAGGAAGGGGCGTGTTTACATCTAAATTTTTAAAGAAAGGCGAAATAATAGAAGTTTGTAGTGTCATTGAAATAAATAAAAAAGATCATTATATGCTAATAAACAATATTTTGGAGAACTATACCTTTGTTTGGGACACAAAAAAACGAAGTGCGGCAATAGCTTTAGGGTTTGGGTCTTTGTATAACCACTCTAAAAATTGCAATGCAAGTTATACAAAGAGTATCAAACATGGCGTAATGGTATATAAGGCCATCCAAAATATTGAACCCAACGAGGAGATAACAATAGATTATGGCGATATGCACGATAATTTAAATTAATAAACCCCCAATTTAAACATAAAAATAACATGGCTACAACAAAAAAACCAGTTGCAAAGGCAAAAGCCAAAGCAACATCAAAAGTAATCGCTGCGGCTCCAAAAGCAAAAGCTGCGGCACCTAAAGCTAAAGCGAAAATTGTTCCTAAAGCAAAGGCTGCGGCACCTAAAGCTAAAGCGAAAATTGCTCCAAAAGCAAAGGCTGCGGCACCTAAAGCTAAAGCGAAAATTGCTCCAAAAGCAAAAGCTGCGGCACCTAAAGCTAAAGGAAAAGTTGCTCCAAAAGCTAAAATGACTGCTCCAAAAGCCTCTGCACCAAAAGCCAAAGCAAAGAAAAAGTAAGTTTTTGCATCAAATTTATTTAAAGGTTTGCATTTTTAAAAATGCAAACCTTTTTTGTTTATAAATTTATTAATTTTACAGGGCTAAAGGCATTTAAGTTTAGTTTAAAACCGATGGATTTTAATAGGTTGTTTTTTGGAATGAAAATATTGTCTGAAATGTAAAAAGGCACAAATATTTCAAAGTTGTTTTCTACAATCAATATATTTAGTCGTCCCTTAAAAAGCACATAAAACTTTATAAGTCAACTAATTGTGCATAAATTGTTTGTTGTTTATCTGCAAGATTCGTTATTTTTACAACATAATCCTTGCAAATAATTTAACATGATAGCGAAGCAAAAACCAC
>JBDNIM010000037.1:0-3940 GCA_041688295.1 Bacteroidia bacterium | reverse complement strand
TTTTTGAGGAATTAATTTCATTCTTATATTTTTTGAGGTGCTATTTTTAATTTTGAAATAGGTTAAATAAGGGCTTGCACAAACTACAACTTCTTGTTTTATTAATTTTTCAATAATCGGCTTAACAAATTTCCCAGTATCTGTAAAATTTGGAACCATTAACTCATGAGGATACTGCTCTATTCTTCTTTCTAATTGCAAACCTTTTTCATCAAACCTAATCATTTCATTATACCTTTGTATGCCGCCATCGGGTGCCGAACTATATTGCACTTTGCTAACTTGCCCATTGACATAGTAACTTAAATGGGCGCTTGCATGACCTCCAAAAGTTCGCAAATAAAATTCGTATAACTGTTTGCCCGCAGAGTCGTAACCAATTGATTTTCCTTCTTTTTTGCCATTGTCCCAAATTTCCTGAGTAGAAATCTTTTTATTTTTATGATAGCATGATTTGATTTCTTCCCCTTTTAAGCCAACACTTTTTTTACAATTATACTGCGAAAAAAGCGTTATATTTAAATAAAAGAGGAATAAAAGAAGCAACAAATTTTTCATAATATATTTATTTCAAAATTTATGCCATTATTTCATTAATTGGAATGGTAAGTATTTTAGTTTTCTTTTTGTATCAATAATTTTTTAGTGGCCAATCAAATTTGCAATTCCTTTTTTTTCATAAAAAAACATCTTTAAACCTGCTTTTTTGTTTACTTTTACACCCAAGTTATTGGTTTGTGAATTAATAATGAATGGATTTAACTCAATACGCATTAGATTTCACCTTCTCTCTAAAGCTCAAAAAAACAAATGTTAAAATAAAACAATGGAATTCAAAGATTATTATAAGATTTTAGAGATTTCGAAAACGGCCACCGAATCGGACATTAAAACAGCCTATAGGAAGCTGGCTCGCAAGTACCACCCAGACTTAAACCCTGGCAACAAGGAGTCTGAAGGAAAGTTTAAAGAAATAAACGAAGCAAACGAAGTTTTAAGTCATGCAGAAAACCGCAAGAAATATGATAAATACGGTAAAGACTGGAAAAATGGCGAACAATTTGAAAATGCAAACCGCACCCAAAGAGGGGCGCCAAACCAATCTGGCCAGGGGGGCTTTTCAAACGATGATTATTCTGATTTTTTTGAATCTATGTTTGGTGGAGGCAGGTCGTCATTTAACAGTGGCTATAACCAAAAATTTAAGGGGCAGGATTATAATGCAGAACTACAGCTAGAATTAAAAGATGTTTACACAACACAAGCCCAAATTTTAACTGTAAACAATCAAAAGATAAGGATTACAATTCCGGCAGGCGTTGAAAACGGACAAGTCATAAAAATTAATGGCAAAGGAGGCAAAGGTAGAAATGGCGGTCCCGATGGCGATTTGTTTATTAAATTTAATATTGGCAACCACTCCCAATTTAAGCGCGAAGGCAATAATTTATATCAAAATGTTGATGTAGATTTATACACAGCTATTTTAGGTGGCGAAATTACGATAAACACTTTTAACGGCAAAGCGAAGTTGCAGATAAAACCTGAAGTGAAAAATGAAACCAAAGTGAAATTATCGGGCAAGGGGTTTCCTATTTATAAAAAAGAAGGCGAATTTGGCGATATGATTATTTCGTATCACATAATAGCACCCACTAATTTAACGGAAAAAGAAAAAGAGCTTTTCAAGGAATTACAAAACATTAGAACAAAATGAAAACAAATAATTTAATATCGACACAAATACTTTGTTTGCACTACGACATTGAAATTTCATTTATAGATGCATTGAACAAAATGGGGCTTATTAGAATACAAATTATTGAGCAAAATGAATTTATTCATGAAGATGAAATAAGCAGTTTTGAAAAAATAATAAGACTACACAATGAACTCAACATAAATTTAGAAGGAATAGACATTGTTTTAAATTTATTGGAAAAAGAGCGAGAACTTCAGGTGGAATTAAATATCCTTAAAAACAAATTAAGGCTTTTTGAGAACGAATAGATTTATTTTTTTGACAGCAATAGAATCGATTAACCAACCTTTATTTTTTATTTTTTTTTGAATTTACAAATGTAAATCTAATAAGTATCTTTGTAATTTAATTAGGAAGTTAATAATTTTGCATATATTTGCTGCAAGCATTCAATGAAAAAAACTGCAATTACATTTTTGTTACTCTTATATTTGACACCAACTTTTGGTGTTAATGTAACCGTGCACTACTGTGGGGGAGAAATTTCATCCATTTTCTTTGGAAAAACATCTGATAATAAATGTGCTTGCGGTGTAAAAAAGATGAAGAAAAATTGTTGTGAAGACAAAAATTCTTCTTGCCAAGTAAATGACGACCATGCCAAACCACAACAATTTTCAATCTCACCTTCCAAAACTTTTGATATTCAAGCTATTCAGCCTTTGATTTTTCAATTAACGAATGTTTTTTTTCCTTTAATTACCCCTGATGATTATTTTCATCACCCACCTGATAATAAAAAGCAGCCGCTTTATATTCTCAATCAGGTTTTTCTTATTTGATTTTTATTAGATTTCAAATTTTGCTTGCCCTTTTTTAAAGAGGACGGGTATTTTGCGTTTCCAAATTTCCTTAAAAAATCAATTAAAAAAATGAAAATATTCAATAAAATATCAATGATGCTTTGCGTTGCATCTACTTTGCTCACCAGTTGTGCGGCACAAGTAAAAAATGCTAAAACCGAAACTGTAAAAATATATGGCAACTGTGGGATGTGCGAAAAAACTATAGAAACTGCCGGAAACCTTAAAAAAATTACCATTGTGGATTGGAATAAAGACACCAAAATGGCAATATTAACCTACGACAGCACAAAAACAAATCAAGATGAAATATTAAAACGCATTGCATTGGCGGGTTACGACAGTGATAAATTTCTTGCTCCAGACGATGTGTATAATAATCTTCACGAATGTTGTTTATATGATAGACCTAACAAAACTGCCATCGTTTCTGAAAGTGTTTCAAAGGATGATTCAACTCAAAAAACTGAAACAGAATTAGAACAAAGTAGCAATACAAACCAATTAACTTCTATTTTTAATGCCTATTTTGAAATAAAAGATGCTTTGGTAAATTCTAATGGGAAATTAGCGTCTTCGTTATCTACAGATTTGCAAACAAATATTGATGCTGTAAAAATGGAAAAACTCTCTTTTGAAGAACATAAAATGTGGATGAAGGCAATCAAAGAATTAAAAGCAAATGCTGAAAAAATCACCAACACAAAAGAGATAGAAAAACAAAGGATTGCCTTTATGGATTTATCTAAAAATGTCTATGATTTGATGAAAGTATCTATACAAGATACACCTGTTTTTTACCAAAATTGTCCAATGTATAATGATGGTAAAGGTGCTAATTGGCTAAGTAAAGAAAATCAAATCAAAAATCCTTATTACGGTTCTCAAATGCTGAACTGTGGCAAAACAATAGAAATAATAAAAAAATAAAAAAAATAAAATGACACAAAAAATTTCAATTTCAATTTTAGCATTAATTTTCAGTATTAATGCCATTGCACAAAAAAATGTTTACTTAACGGTTAAACATAAATTAGGCGCAAATTCCTTTGCTTATAATCAAGCAACTACAAATGATTTAGGAAATAACCTCAACATTTCACGAGTTGATTATTATATGTCTAAGTTTGTAATTATTCATGATAGCGGAAAAAGGCTTGCCTTACCCGATAATGTAATAATACTTGCAAAAGGCTCTGCCAATGTCGCCCAAAATTTAGGAAGTTATAATGTTACAAATATAGAAGGCATAACATTCTCTATTGGCGTTCCGTCTAGTTATAATAATAGCGACCCTGCTTTATATGTATCTCCAAATCCACTTGCTCCACAATCGCCTTCAATGCACTGGGGTTGGGCAGCAGGTTTTAGATTT
>JBDNIM010000036.1:0-2566 GCA_041688295.1 Bacteroidia bacterium | reverse complement strand
TTTAAGGCTCGACTATTTATAAAAAGCTGTTGAATTTGAAAAGGAATAACATTTAAGCTTGGAAGCGCAGAAGTGTTAATAGTGGCGTATTTTTCTTCAATGGATTGTGCCAATTCTTGAATAGAAATCTTTAATAAAATATTTAAATCCTTTAGTTCATAAACTTTTTCTGCTTTATTGGCTCTGGAGAAAGCAAGCAAATCATCAATTAAGAGTTGCATTCTATTTGCCGCCACTTTTATTCTCGAAAAATAGGTTCTTCCGTTTTCAGAAAGGCTTTCCATTTCATTGGCATCAAGTCTCGAAATAAAATTTTGTATTTTTCGCAAAGGTTCTTGCAGGTCGTGGCTGGCAACATGGTTAAAAGCCAAAAGTTCTTTATTGGTTCTTTCTAAATCAAAAAGCTTTTCTTCTAAAATTGCATTATTGTGGTGTTGTTCACTAATGTCTGAAATTACGCCAATCATAATATTTTTATGAAAATTGTCTTGTATCACTTTTGATTCGGATTTGAAATAGCAAATCACTCCATCTTTACGAATTACCCTATAATAAACGATAGCAGTTTTGTAAATTTCTAGCGCCTCTTTCACACCATTTGTAATGATGTGCTGATCATCTGGATGAACAAATTTTGAAAAACCTTCTACAGTTTGTTTAAAATCATATTTTTCGCACCGCAGCATATAATGTATGTTGTTTGAAAATGTTAAATGATTTGCTTCTAAATTCCAACACCAATTACAAATATTTGATATGTTTTCACTGTGCTCAAATAATCTTTTATTAATTAACAACTGATTGTTTGCCAATTTTAAGTGAAATAAATCTGATTTTATTTTAAAAAATGCAATAACAAAAATTGATAGGGCAAACAAAGAAGTGTATAAAAATGTGAGAGGCGAAAGATGCACTTCTTCCCTATGTTCGCTTTCTCTAATTTTCAATTGCATCTTCTCATTTTTTATAATCTCGTTGGTTTTGCTTCGTATTTTATCTACCAAATCTTTTCGAGATAACATAGATTTTTTATCGACAGAAAAAAGTGGGAGCTCAATATCCTTTTTAAAAATAGAGGCCGCTATTATATCAAACCTTTTATGAATCAAAAAATCTAAAGTATCTATGGCTTTCTGCTTTTCAGGATTATTTCCAACAAGTTTTTTAAAGTCTGTAATAATTTTAGCGGAATAAGTTATGGCATCCTTATATGGCACAAGAAAAATTGTATCTCTGGTTAACAAATAGCCTCTTTGAGCGGTTTCTGCATCTTTAACTGTAGAGAGAAGTTCTTGTGCCGTTAATATAACCTTGTGCGATTGAACCACTCTCTTTTCGGCTTTTGTAAGCTCTAAAAATTGCTTGTAGGTGATGGCGGCACTAAAAACAAGCAGAAAAATTGAAAGAATTAATGTTGTTAGTAGATAGGGTATTGAGAGTTTGACTATTTTTCTTTTCATAATTTAATAGTTTGAACCATTAAATACTCAACAAAAAATTTTCTTTATTTAAACCCGAAGTGTGATACTGCCAATTGATATTTATTACCTCCGCTAGAATTTTTTTCAATTCTCCAAAATCATTTGGTTTTTTAATATAAATATTTGCACCTTTCACAAAAGTTTCTTCAATGTCATGTTCTGAGGCAGAGGTGGAGTATATGGCAATTGAAAGATCTTTAAGTTTGCTATTGCTTCTTATTTCTTTTAAACATTGCATACCTCCTTTTTTTGGCATATTCAAATCTAAAAACACAACATTTGGCAACACAACATCTGGCTGGTTTAAATATAGCATTAATTGCACACCATCATTTAGTAATGTTACAATCGTTTTAACTTTAATTTCATCAATGGCTTCTTTAAAAAATAGACGATCGTCTTCGTCATCATCTGCCAATAGTATATGCAATGCACTGTTGTTCATAAAAGTTTATTTAATTGGAAGTTGATAGTTTTTGTTGGGTTTGAACAGCTTTAAAATCTGCATCTTTTCTTTTATTTATAATTCTTTGAAAAGCAGATGGGGTTAGACCAGTTGTTTTTTTAAATTGATTGGATAAATGGGCTACGCTGCTGTAATTTAGTTTCCAAGCAATTTCTGTCAAGGATAAAACCCCCTCTACTATTAATTGTTTTGAATATTCTATACGCTGAATAATGATAAAATTGCCAATGGATGTGTAGGTAATCTCCGAAAAAACATTTGCTATATAACCATAACTTAAGTTCATTTTATCGGCAATATAATCCGATATGTTTGAACTTGGAAGTTTGTCTTCTAAATATACCATTTCTATAATGACATCTTTAATTTTTTGAGCCACCCCATTTTTTGGGTCACTGATGATGGAAATTCCATATTTTTTTATGGATTCTTCTAAGTCTGTATATTGGCCTGTAGATAAAATGCCCTTGATTTCTATTTCACCCAAACCCGTAAGTTCGTAAGGAATACCAATTCTATCCAAATTCTCTTGCATAATCACCTTGCAGGCCGTGTTTATATCGTATTTAATTTGAAGTTTCATATTTTAGGATTACATTATAAATAAAAACATTTTCTT
>JBDNIM010000277.1:0-6594 GCA_041688295.1 Bacteroidia bacterium | reverse complement strand
GATGGATAATAAGTATGGCTTTCGGCCTCCCAATATCCACCTCTAACTAAGGTAACCTCTGTTAGCGCAGTACCATTTAATGCCCCTGCAGGAAATGCAGTTCCCACTGCGGCTACTTTTCCTATGCCTTCTTTTGTGCTGCTAACTCCAGAAATAGAATAGCTTGAACCAGATGCCGAATGCGTCCATTTCCCATTTATGTCTGTGGCCATAAAACCAGAACTATTAGCTGCTTCATCTGCATCTTTAGAACATGAGATTAAAAAAACACTCGCCATAAGAACCAATAAAAACTTGTTAACTTTTTTCATATATTTTGTATTAAATTTGTTGGGTACAAACTAAATCCAAAAAAAAACAGCACGAATACCTAAATTTAGGTATTTTTCAAAAAAAAATCTTTCTAACTTCAAAAGGGGCTAGACCTTGCCCCTGCCCTTTTACGGCCGAATCGCAAGATGCCAATTAGAGCGAGGTTTATGAAAAATCTCCATTAAAATCGTTTACAAAAGCACGACCAACGGTTATGAAATTGAACAAAACCACTTCACTTCATCACACCAAACGAACCATTCAGCAAATGTCGCTCATTGAAAATATCAAAAATATTGAGCACATAGATGTAGTAATTATTGCCGTCAAACGAAGGGTAAAAAACTTCGTTTGGATTGATGGATTCAAATACTTTTTCGCCCCATCTGTTGAATATTTTAATGCTAAATTCTGCCATAAACTCGCTGCCCGAAATGAAAAAACCTTCGTTGATGCCGTCATTGTTTGCCGTTACCATGTTGGGAATATAAAAACGCATGCGGTGCAAAAGCTCAAATTCAAACAAAGAATCTGTGAAACAACCATAATTATCTTCGGCTTTTATTTTAATTTTAACATTGCCTTGGTTTTCAAAATCCTGAAAAACGGGATTGCCTTGCAAAGGATTAAAACTATTTATTTGCCAAAAATAGTTTTTTATGGGTTGCGAAGAAGTAGCGGTAAATCGCCAATTGCTGCGGTCGAAAGAGTTTGTGGTGCGTTGCCATTTTACATCTATAATCGGCAAAGGCAAAACTTTTGTATTGATGGAAATGCTGTCTTTGCAGGTATTTGCGTCAAGGACGCTTAATTTGGTTACAAAACCACCCGAATCTAAATATCGTCCACTCAAAATTGA
Organism: Bacteroidia bacterium; assembly: GCA_041688295.1. Classification (GTDB taxonomy): domain Bacteria; phylum Bacteroidota; class Bacteroidia; order NS11-12g; family UBA955; genus JABMMZ01. The sequence continues at coordinate 5,423 of JBDNIM010000277.1, read as the reverse complement.
ATCCGTTTGCATATTGGCACTAAATTGCCTGTCGAATTTCCATAAAAATTGGGTTAAACTGGATTTTTTAGACCTATTTAAAAAAGAAAAGTTTTGGTTGACAAAACACTGCGTATTTTGATTGACCACGGCTGCTGCAATGGTTTGAGGCTGAACAAAAACGCTGTCCACAAAAGACGAAGAACAGGGGTCGCTCAGTTGAAAATACACAAACTGCGACTTGTTTTTAGATGAAAACAGAAGGGCTTTTTCTGTCCCAATGTTTTGACCCAAATTGTTGCGCCATGTTATTTGGTAGCCACTCGGCTTTCCGCCAAGGGGCGCAGCCAAAAGAGAAACCGTGTCTTTAAAACAAAGTGGATTGGCGGCTAAAGTGGCGCTTAATGGCGCAGCAATTCTAATGCGCATTTCCGTTTTGGTTTGCGCCAAAGCGCAGCGGTCTTCTGCATCAAAAAACAGTACTTGATTTTGAGCAGGCAAAAAAACAGTGTCTATAAAAAACGCTGATTTTATTATCCCTCCTTGGTCGGTTTTCCATCTAATTTTTGGATTAATTCCGCCAATTGTGGTGGCTTTTAAGTTAAAGGATTGCCCAGCACAAAGCAACGTGTCTTCAACACCCCTGAAAACAATTGGTTTTGTTTCATCAACCTCCATTTGCCTAAAAACCGCTTGGCTGCAAAGGTTGTAGGCTTTTACTTTAACCGTGCTTTTTTGGCTCAACGATTTTGAATAAGAAATGCCCTGAAAAGAATCTTTTCCAAGACCGTTTTCTGTATAAAACCAAAACAAACCATTGCGAGCGCCATTGGTAATATTGGGCGAGAAACCAAAGCTAAATTCATTGCAAATGCTTGTGTCTTTGGGCAAATTAAAGGCTAATTTTTCATAAGCGGTGATGCTAATTGTTTGGCTGTCTTTGTTGTTTTTACATAATTTATCGGTAATCAAGAGTTTATATGTTTTTTGCCCAAAACCAATGATGGAAACAGAATCTGTGGCGGAGATTAAAACAGCATTTTGCCACCATCTAAAATCAAAATCCGATGAACCGCCTTTTGCGCTGGCTTTGACAGAAAAAGGCAAACTCTCGCAAATAGTTTGCATAATTGGTGTTGTAATTTTTAAAGTATCAAAAAACTGAAGTTTCAATATTTGGGTGTCGTTGATGGAACATCCATCCGAAAGCACCATTTTAATATTGTTTTCCGCCCCTTGATAAACCAACAATTGACTGTCCGAAAGCAGCCTATTTTGCATATCCAACCATTGGTATTTATACCCAAATCCTTTGCCACCGCTGCCCCTCATCCAGTGTTGCGAATTGCCAAAACACACCAAACTGTGTGAATTAGAAATGTGCAAAGGCGCCCCTGGTCTTACCCATTTATAGGCTGTGTCCGTTTTGCCACAACCCGAGCTGTCGCTAATGATAATACGAAAACGAACAGGCATTTTTATGGGCAAAGTTGTCGTTATTCTTTTTGTGCTGTCTGCCACCATATTGCCAGGACTCCAACGCCAAAGGCTGCCACCACTCGTTTTCAATTGCAGCTTGCTGCCATAACAAACATTGGTATCCATGCCTGCGTTGGCGGTGTCTTTGCTAAAAATGAGCAGGCGCAAACTGTCATAGCGATAATAACTTTGCACAGGCGGAAGGGTGCTAACAATCCTGATGCGGTATTTGGCACTTGTGGCCACATCAAACAAAGGCAAAATGCCTTTTATGGTGCTGTCTTTGTTGCTTTGCAATCGCCCTAATTCTCTATGATTGCCCTCAAAATCACCATTTTCATCGCTCAACTCTGCAATAAACTCATTTTGGGCTTGAAAATTACCATCCTTAGTGTAGGGAATTAAAAATGTATCGCCAGCGCAATATGGCCCTTTGGAGACGGGGCCTCGGGTGATGGAGAAGTCCCACAATTTGAATAATAATTGTCTATCACTATTCTTTGTTTTTTGGTAGCAACTCCAATATTGACTTGTTGAATCTATCCTTTGTTCTATGTCATTATCCCAATCCGCATAAAAATAAATGCCATTCCATGCATCTTTAGAGAAGTTATCATTATTATTTCCACCAAATAAAGAATTATAATTTATTGGTATATAGGTTTTCACTAAAGTATTATTCAAAGAATCTATTTTTAAATAATTAAAAACTTGATTATTATCATCTAACTGATAACGTTGGAAAATATAAGCAAATGTATTGAATTTAAATAGACCAAACACCAAAGCATCTTCTTTATTAATAGTTTTATATAATTTCTCTTTAAATTTAAATAATTTAAGAAGTTTCATATCTTTATAAAAAAAAGATACTATAGTTCTTTTATTAAAACTATCATTCTTTATTACTTTATTAAAATATCTACCTGTATCAACAAAACTAGTTGAAGTAAAATAGGTGTTTTTATTTAATTTAGTAAAAAGAGAGGAACCAAACAATTGATCAAAACTAGGTTCATCAGACAATTTAAAATAATCAATTAACTTTAAATTTTCAATATTAACTTTTAATTGAATTAAATAACTGCTAAAAGTGTTAAGGTCTGTTCGATATTTGTTATATTCTAAATCAAAAAAAGTATCTGCAACTAATATCTTAGTCATCTTATTAATATAATTACCATATACAGAAATTTGTGAGTTTAAAATTATTTCATCATTATTGAAAACAAATGAACTTGAGACTGAATAACCATTAATTATAGAATTGTTGTCAAATTTAAAAATTGGTTTAAATTTTTTGACATTCCCATTGGTATCAAATTCTAAATATGCTGTTAAACAATTTTTTAAAGTATCTGAATTATGAATAATATACTTGTTTAGACCAACATTAGATAATAAAAATCCAATTCTCTTAAAATCAAAATTTGAACTGCTAATCTTATTATTTTTGCCAACTTCTCTCTTCCACATAAAATCACCATTTTGATCCAATTTTATTAAATAGCTTTTTTCTTTTCCTAAAAAATATTCCATTTGTTGATAAGGATAAACTAGAAATGAATCACTTGTTGAAATTAACAAATAAATGTTGTCATTTAAATCACTATAAATTTTTGTAAACACAGTATTATATTGATTGCTTGCAAATATATTTTTTGCAAAAATAACTGCTCCTGATGTGTCTAATTTTGATATAAAAAACTGATCAATTGTTGCATTATTATATGGATAAATAGAATCATAAGGATTTAAAAATATATTTCCAATTTTATATTTTTCCAATCTATGTTTTGCATATTTTCCGCACAAATATGAAAACTTGTTTGAGCCAGATGGGATTAAAGATATAAATGAAGATTTTGCTCCAGAATCTATAGTTTTTACCCAAAATAATTCTTGCGACTTCAATGATTGAGAAGACACAAGAATTAAAATTAATATCAGCTTTAAATTACGCAAACCAGTGTGAAATTAATCTAAAGCAGTCAAAACCATTGATTTGGTATCAATCAATTTGCCATCTACCATCAAAGAATAGTGATAAGTGCCACTTACTAAATCGTTGCAATTTAATTCAATTTGTCCATAGCCAATACTATTGATAGGGAAAGCTTTGATCAATTTGCCTGTATTATTTATTTCATTTTGCATAATTATTTCATTTAGTTAATGCAAATATAAATGGTATAATTAAAAGAAAAAAGAAAAAACTAATATTTTTTTGTTTTTTGCTTTGCAGCAAAAAATTATGCCAAACATTGAAATTCGCCCACCGCCCGCTCGCAGCATGCGAGTGAGCAACAAAATTGCCTTTGGGATATTTTATTTTCATTAATGAAAGTAATTTAGTTTTCAAAATGTAAATATAGTTTTTTGTTAAAATATAAAAAGCAATTTGTGTATTTGTAATCCACTCTCCATTATCCGTGCGTCATTCTGTATCGGTTGAGCCGATACCGCTTAGAGAATATTCAGAATCTTAACATTTTTTAGCTCTCTCAGTTCGCCCCGACTTAGCCGAGACCCAAGCTTCGTGCGAAATAGTATCGATAACTAAAAAACGCTTCTCGATACAATAACTGGAATAAATTCCAACCCTATATCGGCTGAGCCAAGACCAGAATAACAAAGCAATTTATGTTAACGACCTTACCGCTTTGGCAAGAGCTTATCAAGTTTTGATAGAATAATTCTTGAAAATTATAAATTATAAATCGTCTTTTGGAAACTGGGATTGGTGAAAAGTTTTTGGTTGAAAACTAAATGGTTGATGGTTAGTGGACAAAAGGTTTATGGGTTAACAAAAGTAAATAACCATTATCAAACATCTATTAACTGAAAAGCATTAATAATTTTAATAATGCTTAATAATTCCTCATTATAAAATCAGCAAATAAATGGCAGCCATTAATTCATTGGCACTTCAATGACAAGGATTTCCGAGTTATCCAAAATTTTAATTTCAAACCCATCTGTATTTCTAATACTAGCAGCATCTCTTTTGTCCAACTTTTCATTATCAATCATAATACTTCCGTTTATTAATACCAAATAGACCCCATTTTCTTTATTTTTCAAATTATAAAAAACCGTTTGCCCTGCTTTAAAATCGCCACGAAACATCCAAGCATCTTGATGAATCCAGACACCTTCGTCCGTTGCATTTGGCGACAGAATCTGACTCCATTTGTCGTTCCTATCCTCCGTATTCAAAGTTATTTGCTGATAACGAGGCGCAACATCTTTTTTGTTAGGAAAAATCCATATCTGAAATAATTTTAAGGGCAAATTAGGGTTAAAATTCTTCTCTCCATGAACAACGCCAGTCCCTGCACTCATCACTTGAATATCGCCCGCATGAATAACAGAAGCGTTGCCCATGCTATCCTCGTGCGCTATTGCACCCTCAAGCGGAATCGTAATGATCTCCATATTATCGTGCGGATGTTTTGCAAATCCCATGCCGCCTTCAATAAAATCATCATTTAAAACACGAAGCATTCCAAAGTGCATGCGCTCCGGATTATAATAATTAGAAAAACTAAAATAATAATTCGCTTTCAGCCAAGCATAATCGGCACTGCCTCTGCTTTCGGCTTTAATAATTTGAATTTCTTTCATGTGCATTTAAAACAATTTGTCTAAAAAAAAGTTTTGCCCACTACCGCCTTTTATAAACAACATTCCCCCCCAAAACCGTAAACAAAACTTTGATTTGTTTAAAATCTTCTGCCCTAATATTTAGTAAATTTTTATTTAAAACCACAAAATCCGCATCCATTCCTTTAGCCAATTGCCCTTTTCTGTGTTCCAATTTGCAAGATTTTGCCGCCCATGTTGTTATCCCCTGCAAGGCTTCCCAGGGGCTCAAGCTTTCATTCAACAAAAACTGTTTGTTTTTAATATCATTAATATCCGACCTAAAAACCGCACTATAAAAGGTATTTAACGGACTCAAT
>JBDNIM010000276.1:0-5520 GCA_041688295.1 Bacteroidia bacterium | reverse complement strand
GTTTTTGCGACAATGTTTCTTTCATATCAGTGTTTCTTAATTTTTAACCCAACAAAGGTACGAATTGTTTTGATATGACACAATCTTTTGTTGTAATTTAAAACAATTAAAGCTTTTTCTCTTTCATGTTGAACTTAAGCTCAACAATGGCACAAACCGATATGTTGTTTTATCCAAGTAATATGGCGAAAGAATCAAAAAATTACCACCCAAAATGTCAACTTCTAGGTATCCAATCGGTTATAGCACCACAAATGACCATTACAAGAGAGAAGGTATTTTATTGCTGTAAAAGTTAATTTTTTACTGAAACTATGATGAAATAATTCTCAATTTATATGGTGATTACGCATTTTTAATGCATAATTTGGGTTGAAAGTAATTATCCAAATTGAATATTAAAGATTAGGTGTCGCTATCTTTTTTTTTTGTTGCTTTTTTGTCAGTCAATGCCGCTTTAACATCCTCGTCAATTGTTCGCAATTTATTTTCACAAAAGTCAATGAGTTCTTTTGCTTGTTTCACTTTGTCTGCAAGTGTGTCCAGTTGAATGCCATCATCTTCAATTTGGTCCACAATTTTTAAAAGTTCGGTGTAGGCTTTGTTATAAGTCAAGTTCATTTTTAGTTTTTTGAGTTATGGTGCTATGTATGATTTCGTTTTTCAAAAGCGTTTGAATTTCAGAATTTAGTTTTATGTCTTTCGGATTGGTAATTATTTGGTTATTGCTCATAATAATAGCATACCCTTTGTTTAAAATTGTTGCAGGACTGTAGGCTTTTACGGTTCGTTTCATTTGAACGAGACGATTCTTTGTTTCCTTTAACATGCTTTCTACTTTATGGAACATGCGCTCTTTTAAATCTAAAATTTCACACTCAAAATTAAAATTATAATCAATAATACTGCTTGCAACCTTTGTTGGTGTTTTGTGCTGTCTAGCCATAAGATCAACAATACTCGTGTTTCTGTCGTGTCCAATACCCGTAAAAATTGGCAACGGAAAAGTGGCAACATATTGAGAAAGTGAGTAATCGTCAAAAGGCTGCAAATCCGTTTGAGAACCACCACCTCTGGCAATAACAACAATATCATATTTGTCTTTTTCGGCCTCAATCAGCTTTAATTTTTGAACAATTAATTTGCTAGAAGTGTCACCTTGAATTTGAGTTAAAAATTCGGTAACAGAAAAAATATATTTATGTTTGTTGAAATTCAACTCTTGATTAAAATCTCTTTGTCCGTCAGAATTTGGTGCCGTTATAAATGCAATTCGCTGAATAACAATGGGCAATTCGAGGCTTTTGTTGAAGGTAAAAAACTGTTCGTCTATTCTTGTTATAGTATTTGGATTGTCGGTTAATAGTTTTTCTATTGTTTGCTGTCTCTCAATCTCAATTTGACCTAAAGCATAAGCGCAATCTATTTCTAATACTTCTAATTTTAAACCATATCGAGTATTAAAAGTAACCGCAACTCTGCAAGTAATTTCAAGCCCGTTTCTAAAACTTGTATTTGTCGTTTTCTCAAATTTCTCAATTTGATTTAAAGACCTTGCCCACAAAACCGCATCTACAGAAGCAAGAGTCGTTGATCCCGATTTTTCTATAAACTTTATAAATCGATAATTCCTTGAAGGGTCTTGAGGTTTTACATCCGTAATTTCTGCTGTTATCCAAAAACTTTCTCCTGCAAATCTGGTTTGAATGGCATCATAAATTTCATTTACAAGTTCAGAAAGCCTTAATTTCTTTGACATTGTTTCGTGTAAATATTTTTAACGCATATAACCATTTTCTTCATCTTATTTTTTGTCTATCCATTATCATAACCCATAAAATAGTTTTAATTTTTATGTTAAATGGTTACAAATCTAACTAAATTAATTAAGAAAGCAAATGACTAGTGAAGATTATAGAATTGATTAAGTCCATCGTTTCTCAATTTGCTTGTTGAGCTAAAGTTAGCCGTGTTTAAAAATCGAGGAATATTTAAACTCCTGTCATGAAGATATTTGCTGACCCCAAGAGGCAATTATGTTTTTATCAATATTACCAATATAACCTACCTTTAATGCCTTTTTTTTGTAATTAGCTTGTCGGCATTATCGTATAGTTCTATGCCATTAGCAGCACAAAAAGGCCGAAAAATAATGGGTGTGGTTTATTTCTTGTTTTCATTTTCTAATATTTTTGTCTCTATAATTCTGTTATTTATAATATCAAGATAGGTTTGTGTTTTGCGATTGCCTGACAAAGTAAATGATTCTATCAACCATTTTTTAGATAATTCTAAATCGCCTTCTATCTCATAGCAATATCCTAAATTATGAGCAATGTCAGCTTTATTTCTCGTTTTTTTCTCTGTTTTATATGCTTCTTGCAGTGTGTTAATTGCATTGGGATAATCTTGCGCAATTATTTGTCGTTCAGCTCTTTTTATTGCATCGGTTTTACCTTTCATTAAAACTCTATCTTCCCAATTTCTATAAGTTACAAACCTTTGTCCAACAAAATTTCCGAGTTCATAACTTACATATTTTAGCGCATCCGTTCCAACAAGCAATTTGCCTAACAATAATTGTCTATTAGCCGCTGTTTCTCCGTAATTTTTTGAAAAAGTAAAATTATTTTCATAAAAAAGAGATTGGGTTTTTGGCAAATAAATTCTAATTCCAACTTTTGCTTTAGCTAAACCCTGAAATAAAATTACACCAACATTATTTGGGCTTGTTGTGTTTCTTATGGTAAAATCTGTGTCAAAATACTCTAAAACCAACAAGGCATCGGCATTACTTTGGTCGGCTATCTGTTGAACTTGACTCCAATTCATAACAGTTCCGAATCCAGTTGAAGTTTTGTTTTCACTATTTAATCGTTCTGGATATCTTGTAATTTGAATTTTCGAATTGTTTAAAAATGGGTTTGTAATTCCTGCAATACATTCTTGCACTAAAGTTTTATCAATTCCTATCATTTCGCCTGATAAAACACCTTCAATTGATGTCAAAAAATTACCTTGTGTTTTGTCAACAATTACAATTCTTTTTGCATCTGACGGAAGTTTTACAATAGTGGGTTTGGGAACATTCACTTGCATTTCTTTTACTGAACTGCAAGAGAAAATTGTTTATAATGCGAGGCCGAAAAATTGTTTTTTCATTTCTTATAATTAAAAAATTTTTTATCGTTGTTTATTTCCGTTGTGTTTTATTAATTTGTCCCTTCTGTTTCTTTGCGATGGTTTTAAAGTTAACAGAGAACTTGCGTAATTGTGTAGTATTATCATGTTTCATTGTTTGCAAACGTAATAAAATTACTTAAAAGCAAGCTACATTGAGCCGTTTTTTATTGTTATTTCGTGTAATATTAAATTGGCTAAAAATGAGGGGGCTGTTTACCAATAAACTTTAACTAAATCCTAATTTCTATACCCAAAAACCAATAGCGCAAGGCTTGCGGATAATAAAAACGCTCTTGAACAACTTGGCCATCGAAGCCATATTGATAGGAGTATCCGTTGTTGGCAAATGATTGGTTGAAAATATTGTTTACTTGGGCTTTAATGGTAAAAGATTCGATGTTTTTTATCTGAATCTTTTTTGCAAGATTAAAATCAAAGGACGAAAAGGCGGGTAGGGCGTTGTTTTTGTTGCTACTATTGTCCAAATATTGAAGACCAACGCGCTTGAAAGAAAGTCCGATGCTTAGGTTTTTGATGTGTTGGTCGGTGTATGAAAGAAAAAGCACGGATTGGGGCGAAAGCGCAATGTGGGTGTTGCTGAAATTCGTTGCTATTTGTGCGGTGCTGTCGTTTGCGGAGTAATAATGGTCGTAAAAATCGGTGTAATTTTTAATTTTATTGCTGCTAATGGAGTAGTTGCCCTCAAAAGTCATGTTATTATTGGGTTTGTATTTGCCCAAAAACTCAATGCCCCTTCGGTAACTACTGGCAACATTTCGTCTCAGGCTGCTGCCCACATCGTTAAGTTCGCCTGTCAAAACCAATTGGTTTTTGTAGTTCATTTCGTAGAAATTGGCTTGCGCAAAAACCTTTTTTGTATTGTAAATAGCGCCTGCTTCTAGGTTTTTAAGGTTTTCGGGTTTTGGGGTGCTTAGGTTTTGGTTGTCAATAAAATCGGAACGCACGGGTTCTCTGTTACCAACGCTAAAACTGCTGTAATATTTCAGTTTTTTGCTGGCTTCATACACCAAACTGGCTTTAGGATTAAAGAATAAAAACGATTCGTTTACGTTAATAATGCTCAAATTGTTATCTGTGCCTTGGGCATTGTAGTTTATTTGGCGCACCTGCATCTCTGCACCAACGCTCAGTTTTCGGTTCATTTGGTAGTTGGCTTTTGCAAATCCATTGATCTCCGTTTTTTTGCTCTTGCTGTTATAGTATCTAAAATCTTTGCCAAATGCTTGGGCCAAATCTGCCCAAATTATTTCGCCAAAATGCTTTCCATCGTATTGGCTAAAAAGCAAGCCAAAATCTAACTCCAGTCGGTTTTTCTTGTAGTTCATGGATGTAAAATTACCGTAAAAAACATTGTCAAGCCATCTTTGTCTAACAAGGTTTGTGCGGGTAAAAGTGTCGTTGTCTGTTGTGAAATTAGCAACACCATAACTCGAAAACTTAGCCCTTTCTTTATACTCTTCATAAAAACCTTTTCCAGTGGTTAAAAAGAAAGACGATTTAAGTTTGACATACTTGCTCAATAAAAAATTATGGTGCATTTGGTAGTGATTTTGCGCATAATTGTCGGTTTGGTTAGGGTAGGTATAGTAGTTGTAGGTGCGGCCGCTGTTCAATAAATTGCTGCGTTCGTCTCCCGTCAAACCGTTGCGGTCTGCGTAATCGTTCATTCCTTGAACATCGTTTTTAAACCTGCTTTCTGGCGTTCCAAACCAAGATTGATAGGTTTTTTCGGTGCCCCCAAAAGTAACAAACTGCATATTGTATTTTTTGTAGCTATAGTCCATGTTAAACTGAAAAGCACTCAAATTAGAAGATGCCCTGTCTATGTATCCATCCGATTTTATTCTAGAAATACGACCACCAAAACTAAAATTATTAATTTTTCCTGTGCCAAATTGGAGGCTTGTTTTTTGCGTATTGAAAGACCCCAATGTTTGATTAAAAACCAAAAATGGTTTTTTGCTCAATTCAATGTTAGAAATACTAATATTGGCCCCAAAAGCCCCCGACCCATTAGAGCTGCTGCCAACCCCCCTTTGAATTTGAACACCCGAAGTCCCCGAGGCCAAATCGGGCATATTCACCCAAAAAACACCGTGACTTTCTTGGTCGTTGATAGGCACACCATTAATATTCAAATTGATTCTTGTGCCGTCCGAACCTCTAATCCTGATGCCCGTATATCCCACACCAGCGCCCGCATCACTCGTACTATAAGCAGAGGCGGTGTTGCCAATTAGGTATGTAAAATCTTGTCCAAAGTTTTTGGCGGCAAGCTCTTGCTTGTTTATTTTGCTAAAAACAAAGCCGCTGTTT
>JBDNIM010000035.1:0-6307 GCA_041688295.1 Bacteroidia bacterium | reverse complement strand
CTATGTTGATTTTTCTGACCGTAACAAAGGCATTGGCGCGCGAGTTATGACCCAATTGTTTGCGCAATATCCGAAGGCAAATTTTACACTAAATGTGAACAGGCAAAACTTTAAACCCATTAATTTCTATTTTAAAATGGGGTTCAAAATCATGGATATTGTTAATATAGAGATTGGAGATGGCTATGCAATGAATGATTTTATTATGACAAAAAAATAATTTATTGTTTTTTATAGCACATTAATAAAATGAAAAGATTATTTTTGCAAAAAAAATTAAAAATATGCCTTATTTATTTACATCAGAATCCGTATCAGAAGGACACCCAGATAAAATTGCAGACCAAATTAGCGATGCACTTATAGATAATTTTCTTGCTTTTGACCCCAATAGTAAAGTAGCTTGTGAAACTTTGGTAACCACAGGTCAAGTTATTTTGGCTGGAGAGGTAAAATCAAGTGCTTATCTTGATGTTCAACAAATAGCAAGAGATGTCATCAAAAAAATTGGTTACACAAAAAGCGAATACATGTTTGAAGCACAAAGCTGTGGTGTTTTGTCAGCTATTCATGAACAATCTGCAGATATTAATCAAGGCGTTGACAAAGCAGACAAAGAAAAACAAGGTGCTGGCGACCAAGGTATGATGTTTGGATATGCAACCAACGAAACTGAAAACTACATGCCATTGGCGTTAGATTTATCGCATGCTTTATTGATAGAACTGGCTAATTTAAGAAGAGAAAATTCTGAAATTAAATACTTGCGTCCGGATGCAAAGTCTCAAGTTACTTTAGAATATTCTGACGATAACAGACCGCAAAGGATTGAAGCCATTGTTATTTCTACACAACACGATGATTTTGTAAAACCTAAAACGGATTCTAAAGAAGATAAAGATGCTGCAAACTTTGAGATGTTAGTGAAAATAAAAGCAGATTTAATTTCTGTTTTAATTCCAAGAATCAAAGCTAAATATCCTCAATATGCGCATTTTTTCGATGATAATATCACTTATCACATTAATCCAACAGGTGTTTTTGTAATTGGTGGCCCACATGGCGACACTGGCCTTACAGGGAGAAAAATCATTGTGGTCACTTATGGCGGAAAAGGTGCACACGGTGGTGGTGCATTTAGCGGAAAAGATCCTAGCAAAGTGGACAGAAGCGCTGCTTATGCAACCCGTCATATTGCTAAAAACTTGGTAGCTGCTGGTTTGTGTTCAGAGGTTCTGGTGCAGGTTAGTTATGCAATTGGTGTTGCTGAGCCAACGAGTATCAGTGTTAATACCTATGGCACCTCAAATGTAAAAATGAGCGATGGTGAAATTGGAAAAATTGTAAAAAGCATATTTGATATGCGCCCATATTTCATTGAACAAAGATTAAAATTGAGAAACCCAATATACAGTGAAACAGCTGCCTATGGACACATGGGAAGAAAGCATCATACTGTAAATAAAACATTCTTTTCTCCAAATGGCGAAAAAGTAAACTTAGATGTTGAACTATTTACTTGGGAAAAATTGGATTATTTGCCTCAGGTTATAGAAGCATTTGGGTTAAATATTAACCTAAATTAAAAATTAAGATTGCGGAATTAATACCGAATATGCTTTCAAAATAGGACAATCACCGCTGCGCTTGATTGTCCTATTTTCAAGTTATATCTCCGCTCAAGAAATTGTACTTTTTTATTTTATAAAAAACAATTTATAAGGCGGAGCTGGCTGGCATTTACTCCCGAAACTTCGGGACTAAAATTCTAAAATAGTTTGGACTATTTTAAAATTAGAATTGGTATAAAATTCCTATTGTCAAGTAAACAATGAACTTATATTTGAACCTTGATTTATTCACTCGTTTTAATATAAACACTGGACATAAAACCAGAACTAATAGCAGAATAAGTGAAACAATCGTTACTATTAATTCCATTTTAGTATATTATAAATTGTGTGTTTTGAATAATAAATTTACAGTTACAAAAAAGGTAAATTGGGTGGTTGTTTGGATATTTTTGGGTTACCAATAAGATAATAGTGAACCGCAAATTCCGCCACCGATTAGAAAATAAATAGCAGACCCAATTAACAATATCTTTGCATTTTCAGGCCTAATTTTAAGCCTATTGACACCCATAAAAAGCATAATAAAGGCTGGAATATGCCAAACCAGATAAATCATTATTATTAAAATTGAAAGTTCACTCATTTGTTTAAAGTTTAAGTTGATTGGGATCTAAGTTTTTCTAAATATTCTTTTTTGTCATCGCGATAAAATAAGTTCATCGTTTCAAATGGAATAATTTTATTGTCTTTGTTGACAATGTGAACACAAGACTTTTTAATAGCCCGAACATCAAAATTATGAGCATCTATAAATTGCATAATTATAATTCTAAATAAGTTGTCATAACTAAGGTTTGGAGCTTCAACGAAAGGAAGGCAGCAAAGCAAACTGTTCAATTTAGAGGAAGCTTTATCTGTAGAAATTCCGGTACTAAAAACTTCAAACATCTTTTGGTGCAATTCTTCATCATGCTCATACACAATTGTATTTTTACTATTGTCAAGTAAGTCTGTCGGATTGATATATCTTGTTAATGGAATATAGTTTTCTTCCAATTTTAAAACATATCCCATAACTAAAGCATCGGGGTTGCAAGGCACAGGAATTAAATCATCTGAGGTAAATATTTCTGTTTGTTCCAATATCTTTCTGCGGACTTCTGTCAAAGTAATTCTATCTGTTTCATGATTAAAATTCTTAAGTCTTCCGGCAATTTGTGTGGGTTGAAAAGTAACCCCTCTAACACACTTTTGTTTAAGCGCATATTCAATTATTTTCCCTATTTCATCGTCATTCAGCCCCTTTTGCAAAGTAACTACCAGAGTCGTTGAAAGGTTTAATTCATTAAGGTTTTCGATGGCTTTTTCTCTTATTTTTTTCAAATTAGCACCACGCAAGGAAGACAATGCCTCCTCTTTAAATGAATCAAATTGCAAATATATTTCAAAATCGGGAGAGTAGCATTTCAATCGTTTAGCAAATTCAAAATCTTTAGCAATTTCAATACCATTTGTATTCACCATTATGTGTTTGATGGGCAATGTTTTTGCATAGTCTAGTATTTCAAAAAACTGGGGATGAAGCGTTGGTTCTCCTCCACTTATTTGAACCACATCAGGTTCTTTTTCATTTTCAACAATTGTATCCAACATTATTTTCACTTCTTCAAATGTTCTATGTCTTCCATGTGTTGGAGACGAGCCAGCATAGCAGGTTGGGCATGTTAAATTGCACCTGTCCGTAATTTCAATAATTGTAAGGCAAGAATGTTGCTCGTGGTCTGGGCAAAGCCCACAATCGTAAGGGCATCCATAATGGGTTTCTGTGTTGAACTTATAGGGTGTTTCGGATGGTTTGTTGTAATTTCGAATATTTTTGTAATACTCAATATCGTCTGCAATTAGCACTTTTGTATTGCCATGTTCAGGGCACCTTTTCAGCATGTAAACATTTTCGTCTTCAAAGACAATTTTAGCATCTATACGCTTCAGGCATTCAGGACATAAGCTAATTGTGTAATCGTAATAGGTATATTTTCTAGTAGGCATTTTTAAATATTTTTTTAAATGTTGGAATGTAATATCCCCAGCATATTATGCAAAGCAATTGAATACTGCTTAAACCTAAAATATAAAAAATATTTGGTTTAAGAAACTCAATCATGAAACGGAATCCAAAGTATGTTATCATAAAAATTTTAAACAACAATCCACTTTGTTCATTTGTAAAAAAGGCAATCTTTTTTAAAAAAACAAAAAGCAAAAGCAAAAAAACGATTTCATATAGAGAAGTTGGATGTCTTGATAGTCCGTCTCCTAAATCCATCCCTGTAATAAAACTTGTTTCTTTACCATAAGTAAATTCTTTAATACCACTTAAAAAACAACCTATGCGCCCTATAATTATTCCTAAAATAATTGGAAAAGTAAACATGTCGCCTGAAGAATAATTTTCTTTAATTATTTTTTTTGAAGCTTCAACACCAATTAAACCACCAAAAAGACCTCCCATTATTGATTTTGTATTAAGCAAGAGCATTATGTTTTGCAAATTAAGTGTAACCATTGGATTTTCTAAAAACCCAATTAACCTTGAACCAACAAATGCCCCAACTATTGCCCCTAATATTATCGAAAGTCTATTTCTATTTGATATTTGGTCATTTGAAAACTTTCTTATTTTAAGGTAATATCTAAAAGCAATAAAAAACGCCAAATACTCTAATATTAGATGAATATTAATTTTAATTCCGAAAACTACGGGTTCAAATGGTATAGTCAATACATTATTTTATTAAAAAACTTTCAATCAGCCTATTCCTTTACAAAACTTATTTTCATGTTTCATGCCCACAAATATAATCCAATCCGCCAAAAAACCAACTGCACCAAAAACCTGCATTTGGGGCATGCGTTATTATGTTGTCTGAACTATGATTTATATGCAATCATAGGAATTAAAAAAACATTATTCCGTCAACCCGCAAAAAAACACAGATGAGGCAACATTAAAAAACTCAATCTATTATCAACCCTTCATCATGTGCCATTTTAATCAACGCGCCCATATTGTCTATATTTAGTTTGCTGTAAATATTTTTGCGATGTGTATCAATTGTATAGGCACTTAAAAAGAGCTTGTCGGCTATTTTTTTAGAGGTGAGTCCATCACAAACCAGTTTTATAACCTCTAATTCTCTCAGGGTCAATTTCTCTTTTAGTGTGCCATCAACAATACTTTCAGTTTTAAAATCAAACAATGTTGGACTATAAAACTTTTGGCCAGCAACAACTCCCTTTATGGTTGTTTTAATTTCATTCAATTCGGTTTCTTTAAGCAAATAGCCTTCAATCCCTGCTTCATAAGCTTTAGCAACATAGCCTTGTTCTTTGTGCATGGTAAGGCAAATAGTTTTGATATGACCTTTTTTGATTCTAATTTTTTGAATTAAAGAAATACCATCTCCATCAGGAAAGCTAATATCGGTAAGTAAAACATCTGGATCGGATTTCATTATTTCTTCTACCGCTTGGGCGCAAGTAATGGCAGTTCCCACTACTTCAAAATCCAAATCATTTTCAAATAGTTTAACCATTCCTGCTAAAACAATGTGGTGGTCCTCAGCAATGAAAAGTTTAATTTTACTCATGGTTGGTGGCGCAATTTATACTATTTTCTATAATTATTTGTCATAAAATGGTTTAAGCTCTTTCACATTGACAATATACCAAGATTTAGTTGGTTTTAAATTGGTATTTCTGCAATTATGGTTGTTCCTCTATTTTTCATTGTGTCTATTGTAAATGTACCTTCAAGGTTTTCAATACGGTTTCGCATACTTTTTAAACCTAGGCTATTGATTAGATTATCTTTATTTTCAAAACCAATGCCATTGTCTTCTATCATTAAAACCAAGCTTTCCTTGTTTGCTACCAGAGAAACTTCAACCGTTGTTGCTTTGGCATGTTTCATAATATTGTTTAGCGCTTCTTGTGCCACACGATAGAGCGCAATCTCTTTGATTAAAGGTATTTTACAATCGGATTTGTGCGGTTTAAAATTGATGGTTAATTCAGTGGCATTTTGAACCGTATCAATTAATTCTCCCAAAGCATTGCTCAATCCTAATTTATTTACAAGGTTCGATGAAATATCTTTAGACAATTCTCTTACCTCAATAATGGCGTTATTCAATAGTTTTTTAAGGTCCGAAATAGCTGAGTTATTTTGCTCTTTCATGCGTTCAAACTGCGCCTCAACACTGTTGAAATGGTGGCATGCCATAGCCAAAACCCCTCCTAGCCTATCGTGCAACTCATTGGCAATTCTGCTTCGTTCTTTTTCCTGTCCCTCTGCCCAAGCTTCCATTTTTGTTTGATTTACTTCTTCTATCAATTTATTGATGTTTAGTTTGTTTTCTGCAATGGTTTTTTTTCGTTTATTCTTTTGGTTTTGAAAGTATAAAAAACCGACAATGCACAATAGCAATAAGGTTACTGCAAGTGCTATAAGCCAAGTGTTTTTGATTTTGTGTTCTGCTTTTAAAAGAATAATTTGATTGAATTTCCGTTCCGTATCATATTTAACTTGCAAGTTTGCAATGGTATTTAGAATATTTTCAGAAAAAAGTGTATCGGATAGTTCTAATTGCCAAGTTAGATATTTAGATTTTTCCTGCCAGTTATTTTCTCTATTGGCAATATCGCACAAGCCCTCCAAAACATAAATCCTT
>JBDNIM010000275.1:0-9504 GCA_041688295.1 Bacteroidia bacterium | reverse complement strand
CAAGGCATATTGAAATTCAGCTGATGGCGGATAATTATGGCAGTGTTTGCTATTTGTTTGAGAGGGATTGTAGCATTCAAAGAAGACATCAAAAATTGGTGGAGGAAGCGCCTAGTGCGGTTTTGACGCCTGAGTTGAGAAAAAAAATGGGCGAAGCGGCTGTTAATGTTGCTAAGGCTGCCAATTATAGCGGGGCGGGAACAGTTGAGTTTTTGTTGGATGAGGGTATGAATTTTTATTTTTTGGAAATGAATACACGCCTGCAAGTAGAGCACCCTGTAACGGAGTTGATTACGGGTTTGGATTTAGTGAAAGAGCAAATTAGGGTGGCGGAAGGTTATCCTTTGAGTTTTAAGCAAGAGGACTTAACGATAAATGGGCATTCTATGGAGCTGAGGGTTTGTGCGGAGGATCCGTGTAATAATTTTTTGCCCGATATTGGTAAGTTAGAAACCTATAAAGTGCCTCAAGGGCCTGGTGTTAGGGTGGATGATTGTATGGAAGAGGGGATGGAAATACCGATTCATTATGACAACATGATTGCTAAATTGATTGTGTGGGCGGATACCCGCGAAAACGCAATTGAGAAAATGAAACGAGCCATTTCGGAATATCGGATTTCGGGGGTTGCAAATACGCTTCAGTTTGGCAATTGGGTAATGAATAACGAGCATTTTAAGGCAGGGAGTTATGACACCAAATTTATAGATAATTATTTCAAACCGGAATATTTAGAAACTGTTTTCGATAATGATTTGCAAGAGGCTTTGGCAATGATTGGTGCGCATGTTTATAATAATCAAAGCGCAAGAAAAAGTATCATTGTGGAAGAAAATGGCGAAGCCAAAAGCAGCTCGTGGTTTGCAAACAGAAAGGGCAGCCGATAGTTATCTTAACAAATAGAGTACTTCTTTTTCGTGTTCGGCTATTTTTTTGAAGCCAGTTTGATAGGTGTAGTTTACCATCACTAGGAAATAGGCATCTTGTACCACCTGATCCTTGTATGTGCCATCCCATCCTGGTGAATTGATGTCGCCTACAAATATTTTTTCGCCCCAACGGTTAAAGATTTCATAGTCCATTGTCAGCAAATTGAATCCAACGGGTTTATATAGATTATTGAAAGGATCATTGTTTGGAGAAAAAGCGGTGGGAATGAACAAACGACAGTTGATAGGCCTGAATTGAACGGTGATGCTGTCTGTTGCGGAGCCGCAAATGTTGGTGGCGGTAACAAAATACAAACCTGGTTTGAAAGCAAAGTATTCTGCTTCGGTGCGCCCATCTTGCCATATATATTGACTGTTCCAGTTTTTAGCTTTAAGCAAAATGGCTTCGTTTTTACACAATAAAGTATCGGACCCTAGTTCAATTTTCGGATGCGGATATATTTCCGTTTTTTGATTGCTGCTCGTTGTGCAGCCATCTACAGTAACGGTGTAGGTTACGGTGTCTTTCCATAGGTTGTTAGGGAACAATTGATTGCCTACTAAATTTTTTCCTGCGAATAGTCCGCCTGGGGTAACAGGTATTAATGTAAATGGGGGTTCGTTGTTGCAATAGTATGCTTTTAGTTCGTTAAACTTAGGGTTGGGCATTGGTTTTACCCTTATTTGAGTGGCAAAAGTGTCTTTGCAATTATAAATAGAGGTAGGCACAATTTGAACCGTGTATTTTCTTGGCATAACAAAGGTTTTTGTAAAATTGGGAGCATTGCTTTCATATAAATTGTCTATGCGCCACTCTTGTGTTTTTATGCCAAAGGAGTCGGTGTTTGCGGATGTAAATACAAATTTATTGCCTGTTAAACATTGCACACTGTCGTTGATAACGAAATTGGCTTTTGGTTTTGGATAGACTCTTAAAGCCTTTGTAAAAGTATCAACACATAAACTATCGGAAACCGTTCTTAAGTATGTTTTTTTAAGTCCCGATGAGGCATAGCGGGTACTTAGGGTGGTTTGTTGATTGAAAACCTGATTGTTTACATGCCATTTGAGAGAGTCTATGCGGCCATATTTAATAGTGCTTTTATTGGTGAAAGCAAATAGTTGCTCGTTGATACATTGGTCGGTGTCGTTTACTGCAAAGCGAGAAACCGGCATTGGATGAACAAAAATAGTTTTCTTTAAGGAATCTTTACAGTCATAAACGCTTTTTACTAATAGGTCAACTGCATATTTCCCATCCATGGCATAGCGGTGCGTTTCATTTTTGATGTCAGAAAACTGATTGTTGCCAAATCGCCATGCATAATTTAGTTTGCTGCTGTCAATAACTGAACTGTTGCTAAAAATAAAGTTGTTGTATCTAACGCATTGCCCTGGGTCATTAATGCTGAAAGCCGCTGTTGGGTCAGGATATACAATTACTTTTATCGTTTGGCTATCTCTGCATCCATAGTTTGAAAGGGCTTTTAGTTCAACAAAATAATCTTTGTGTTTGCTGTAGGTGTGTGTTGGGTTGGTTTGTATGCTAAATGCGCTGTCGCCCAAGTTCCAAGCAAAAGTCATAGTGCCATGCCTTAAAGTGGTGTTGTTTTTAAAATCGAAACGATTGAAACGCATGCATTGGTTGGTGTCGTTGATAGCAAATTTAACAAAAGGTTGCGGTTGAATGAAAATAGTTTGATTGGCGGTGTCTCTGCATAGAAACTCGGAGTTTGAAATCAACTGAACATTCAAGGTATCGGTTAAATTAAATCTCCTTTGAATGTTTTTGGCGGTGTCAAAACTGCGGTCATCTATGTTCCAATTGTAAAACATTTTAGAATATGGAATGGTAGAGCTTGCGTTAAACAAATAGTTGTTGTTGTTCTCGCATTGAATAGGTTTGTTAATAACGAAACTAGAAACAGGCATTGGATGCACAACGAGCGTTTGATTTAAAGTGTCTCTGCATCCAAAATTGCTTTCCAAAATATACATTAACCTATAACTGCCATGTGTTTGATAAATAATGCTCGTGTCTTTTTTCTTTGAATAAAGAGACCCATCTTTTATCCAAAAGTATTTGTCAATAGTGCCTTGGTTAATGTTACTTTCCCCATTCAAAATGAAATTATGGTTCAAGAAACATTGCTTGTCAGTTAAATTAATTTGCACATTTGGTTTTGCATAAACCCTAATTGGGTAAAATATACTGTCTTTGCAACCAAAATCGGAAACGGCCAAAAGGTTGACATTGTAAATGCCCTCTGTTGAATATTTATGTAACTTTTCAGCTGTGTTGGCAGTTTGCCCATCGCCAAATCGCCAAACAAACGACATGGTTCCAGATTTTATTTTAGACTGATTGAAGAAATAGAAGTTTTGGGTGTTCAAACATTGGGTGCTGTCCAAAATAATGGTTTTGGGCAATGGCGTGGGGTGCAAAATGGTTTTAAAAACAACGGTGTCCGCACAATTAAAATTGCTTGTAGAAAACAATTGGTGCCAAAGTGTGGTGTCTTTTTCAAAAACCCTGCTCAAAGATTTAAGGGTGTCGATAGAATTGTTAGACCAACGCCATTGCGCTTTTGTTGCGCCATATTTAATCGTGCTACTGTCTTTTATTAAATAGTTTTGCTTGTTGAAACATTGATCAGGATTGTTTATCCATTGCTTTGCTTTGGGCATCGGATAAACATTTACGGTCTTTTTAATGGTATCTTTGCATTGATGAATGGAGGTGGCGACAAGTTGAATATTAAATGTTCCATCTGTTAAATAAGAATGTTTTGGATTTAATCCTTTGCTAGAGTCATTATCCCCAAATGTCCAAGAATGTGCCAAAGGATTATCTTTTGAGGTGGCTTTTGTGGTAAAACTAAATTCATGGTTTCTAAAACATTTATTTATGGTGTCCACATTGAAATTTGCAATCGGCATTGGCCAAATAGTGGCTGCTTTTGTTATGGAATCTTTGCAGTTATATTGCGAAATGGTAATTAGTTTTATGTTGAAAATACTGTCTTTGGAATAAGAAATACAGAAAGTGTCGCTGCCATTTTGAAAATCGTTATGGCTTAGCCATTGGGTTTTGTAAGTGGTGTATGCAATACTTGTTTTGTTTATTACCGTAATTTTGTTGCCCAACAAACAAAGGGCTTGTTTTTCAAAAATAAAGTTGGCTGCCGGCATTGGATGCACAATTACTTTTTTGCTGATTGAGTCAAAACAACCAAAAGTGGATTGTGCTTTTAGTTTTACGGTGTATGTATTTTGGGTTGCATAAGTTTTAGTAGGATCTTTTAAAATTGACAATCCTCCATCGCCAAAGTTCCAAATACTTGAAAAGTTTGTGCCTTTCACGGTAGAATTATTAGTGAAAATAAACAGATTATTTACCCTACATTGACTATCTTTTGAAATAGAAAAAGCCGCCACAGGCATCGGATGAACAATAATTTGTTTGCTTGTTGTGTCTAAGCACTCATAAATGCTTTTGGAGATTAATCTTATCTTGAAAGTGTCAGCAGTTTGATAATTATAATTAAAAAATTTATTGTTAGACGAATCGCCATTGCCTAAGTTCCATTTGGCAGAAAGGGCGGTGTTGCTTGCAATCGTGCTGCTGTCTTTTATGAAGAATGAATGGTTTGTAAAACATTTTTGAAAAGGATAGTTTGCTATTAATGCCGTTGGTTTCGGACGAACAATCACGCTGCTTTTCGCAGTGTCTTTGCAGCCTTCAATATTTGTAACCACAAGTGAAATAGGAAATGTATTTACCTGATTGTATTTATATTTAAATTGTTTTTGGCTGCGGGTAACGCCTGGACGAAGCGTCCAAAGTCTGCTCACGATTAATGAATCGGAAGGCGAATTGTCTTTAAAAAGCAACGAATCTCCGTTAATACAGTGCTCGTTGTTATTGATGTTTAATACGGATATGGGAGATGCTTTTGTTGCAACGGTTTTAGAAATTGTATCACTGCATCCGAAGTTTGTTTTAGATATTAATCGAACAGAGAAAGTGCCAACGGATGCAAATTTTCTTTTAAAGTTTGGTAAGGAATCGGAACCGCCATCGTTTGTTTTCCATTTATGGGAAACAAAACTGCCTGGAAAAATAGTGCTTGTATTTGCGAAATTAAAAAAATTTTGATTCAAACATTGGCTATTGGTGCTAACTGTAAAATTGGCTTTGGGATTGGGGTAAACTTGAGCCGTTTTGGTAATAGAGTCTTTACAACCATATAATGTTGTTGCAATCAATTTAATTTTATATTTTCCTGTGTCGCTGTAAACTAGTTTTGGGTTGGTTATGCTGTCTATTTTTCCATTGCCCATGATCCAACGGAGTTTATATGGGTTCTGTTTTGAGCTTGAAGTATTTGAAAATTGCGAAATAGTTTTTAAGCAAACATTGTTGGTCGTGAAATTTGGTTTTGGCCTAGACCAAACATTTACTTTTTTGATAACAAAATGAGCGCAACCAGCCCTGTTAATTACGGTTAATCTTACATTATAAAATGTATCCCTATTGTAAGTTAATACTGGGTTTTTAAAACCGCTTGTTAGGCCATTTCCAAAATTCCAAGTTCTGCCTGTAATAATGTCATTAAATGATTCTGAAACATCAAAAAAGTTTGTCGGGTTGCTAATACAAACCTCTGTAAAGTTAAAGTCTGCTATAGGAAAAGGTGAAATAAAAATAGTTCTTACTATAGAATCAATACAACCAAAGGGGGAATATGATTTTAAAACCACTCTGTATTTTCCAGTATCTGCATAAGTGTGCACAGGACTTCTTCTTTGGCTTGTGTCACCATTACCAAAAAACCACTCGAATTTCGCAACTGTGCCCGTTACAAAGGCTGTTGCATTAGTATAGGTTGTTCTGTTTATAGCACAATTTGTTACATGACTAAAGTTGGGTCTTGGTTTTTCTTTAACATCTACTTTTGGTCTGTATCCAATTTTATTAATAGAAAAAGTATCTGCGCAGGTTACATTGATGCCATTATTTACAAAAGTGTTTCGGGCAATGATTTGAGGATAAAAAATGCCATAGTTAATATATGTGAAATTTTGATTGGCATAAGAGGTAGTGTTTGTTATAGAGTTCTGTGGGTTGTTGTATTTCCAAGTATAACTATTGGCATTGCTGCTTAAGTTTTTAAAGGTGATAGCAAATGGCTGACAACCAACGGTGTCTGTAATAATTGCAAATTTGGCAGTGGGACCACGAACAGAAAAACTATCAACAAAAGAATCTTTGCAGCCTATTGTATTTTGTGCAATTAACTTCACATCGTACTTTCCTGCTTTAAAAAATTTGAAAGGGTTTTTTAGAATACTATTGCTTGTGGCCAAGTCAAAATACCACGAAAATTTAATTACAGAATCGTCCGAATGCCCAAAGTTATTTAAACTATCATAAACCGAAGCTGTTGAAAACAATTGAATTATTTGCGCACAAGTGTAAACTTTTTTAGGGATGTTCATGCTAGAAAAAACATCAAAAACCCTGATTTTTTGAGCAAAAACTAAGGTATCAACGCAGCCAATACTGTCCGTATATTCCATTTTAATGGTGTAATTGCCAGTTTTGGTATATGTGGCTTTAGCAACAGGGCCAGTTCTTGAAAATCCATTGCCATCGCCAATGTCCCATTTTGTTTTTTCAATTGCGGCCCTTTGAGGAATTATCCAAAAATTAGAACCGCCATAATACCGTGTTGCATTGCTGAGAATTGCCGTGTCGCCAACACAAATCTTGGTTTTGTTAGTAATTATTTTTCTATCTGCCCCCACTTTCACACGCATAGAATCTATCGCAACGCAGCCATTTTTGTGTTTCATAAATAATGTTACTCTATAAGTACCATTGTTTTTGTATTTATGATATTTTGTTCCTAAATTTAAACTCGAATCAATTGTACCATCGCCAAAATTCCAAATAATTTGAACCAATGAATCTAACATTGTGTCGCGCATTGTAAAAGAAAAAGTGCTGCTTTTACAATATTGAACTGTTGGGCTATAACTGCTTGAAAAACGAGGGTCGATAAGTCCAAAAGTTAGAATTTTATGATAGAAAAATGTATCTCTACAAATGTTGCCGGAAGAATCTCTTCCATTTTGAATAATTAATCCAGCAGTAACCGAGCCATCAGGATTGCATGGCACATAGTTGTAATTATGCAAATTATTATTAGGTATCCAGTTGGCATCAAAATTAGCCGTTTGTCGCGCGCAAGTGGAATCCCACATAACCCAAAACCTTTCGCGTCCACAAGTAGGTTCCGTTTTATCAAAATTCAATTCAACTCTTTTAAAAAACTCGGGGCCTAAACATAATTTTGAGGAGAAATTAAACTTAATTCCTTTTGAAGCATCTGGAGGCATTAGTGGCAGGGCAATAGTGCGAGAATCCTTACATCCTAAAATAGTGTCTTCTATGCTGATTGAGGTAGTATAACAATTCTCTTTACCCGCCCTATACATGTGTTTGTATGCAAATGAATCAATACTGGTATTACAATTACTGTCTTTAAAAAGGTTATTTCGGGAGTCAATGGTGCAATTTTGTCCATAAGAGTCGACAGTATTCCATAAAACTTTTAAGTTTTTGTTTCTAAAAGTTAATGTTATGTTTGAAAAATACACAGTGTCTTTAATTTGACATTGAAATTGATTAATGGCTTGCAAGTTTGCATAAGGACCATAAACAATGGCAGTATCTAATTTGGTAACAGAATCGCATCCGTTTTTGCTAATATGAACTAATGGGTTGTATAAACCGATAATAATTCCCTTGTAATATCGGTATTTAGGGTTCCAGATTTTAATGGAATCCCCATCGCCTGGAAACCATGTTATTGTTCCGCCAAGTATAGGTGTTTGTTTAAACTCGAATAAATTTGTGTTTCTACATGAGTCAATCACCTTAAATAATTTTGCATCTACTTCATAACTAGTATTGTTAATATTGCCCGAAGAGAAAGAGGTATCACAACAGCCAAAAGTGTCAATAATTATCAGCTTTATTCTGAAATTTCCATTTTGCAAATAGGTGTGGTTGTTGTTGGTCCACGTGCTACTGTCTTTTGAATTGTCATTCCAATCCCATTCAAATTTTTTAATTAGCGGAGGCGACATATTGCTTGTGTTTTGAACCTTTACAAAAGATTTGAAACAACCGCCAGTTTTTGTAAAAGTGAATTTTGCCACCGGGTCTTTCGGTATTTTTATAGAGTCTTTTATCGTGTACCGAAAGTTACAACCATTTTTATCTGTTACATCTTGCGTTATTTTATAAACCCCACCGCTGGGATTCATATATTGATAACATGCTTTGTTGCTATTTGCATTAATAATATTTGACGAGCCGTCATCCCAAAAAACAGTTCTTTTTATGATACCCGTGCTGTCAAATGATATTGAAATACAGGTTTCGTTGCTTTTGTAGCATTGTAGCTTTTTTGTTAAAAGTGAAAAATGGGCATTTGGAATACTTAAAACCCAAACACTGTCTTTGTTATATTCACAACTTCAGCCATTTGTGTAATTAATAGTTAGTTTTACTTTTTTAAACCCTGGTGAATTGTATCTATGATTAAAAGTTGAATTTGATTGTGTTGTGCCATCGCCTAAACTCCAATTTGTTGAACTCGTTGCATTGGTCCCCGTGTTCACATTAAAGTTTATGTCCGTGTTTTGACAAATGGAATCACGCGACTTTGTAATTTGCGGTTTGCTGTAAATAAAAATCGTTTTTGTTGTAGAGTCTTTGCAACCTTGAGTTGTTGTTAAAGTTAGTTTTACACTTTTAGTCCCCAAATAATTATATAAATGTGAAGGATTATTGGCAAACGAAGAACTGCTATCGCCAAATTGCCATTTAGTAAAATTAGTTACATCGCCCGTGTCATTTGTTGTAGTGTTTGTGAATAATGTATTGAGGCCTGCACATACATTTTTGAAAGCAAAATTTACAATCGGTTTTGCATAGATATAAATCTTTTTAATGAAAGTGTCATTGCAATTTGTTGAATCTTTAACAATTAAACGCACAAAAAATGTGCCCGATTGGGTAAAATTATGTTTAGCGAAACTGTTCTTACTAAAATTTAAAGCCCCAGAATTGACATCCCCAAAATCCCAAAACAATGTATCACCTGTTCCTGTAAAATTAAAATGAAGGGTATCTTCATAGCATTTGTTGCCTGAAATACTGAAATTTGCGTCACATTGCCCATGGGCAAAATGAATTGAAAATAACGATAGAGAGAAAAATATTAGTAATTTTAAATTCAAATTATATTGCAAATATATAATAATTTGAATAATAAAACATTTTTTTTAAAAAATGTAAAAAGTGGAAAAGTAAATAGTGAGGAAAGCTTTTCCTCGAATGCGAAATTGGGTTTATTTAATGGACGACATGCCGCCATCCAATCTTAAAACTTGGCCTGTCATCCAGCTGCTTTCTTCTTTCAACAAATAGTTTGCCATTTTTGCAATTTCTTCGGCATTTCCAACCCTTTGCAGCGGGTGTCTTTTACCCGATGCTTCT